>JACIYK010000055.1 GCA_014359965.1 Candidatus Aminicenantota bacterium | reverse complement strand
CTGTTTTCTCAAGCGCAGAGAATTGGTCACGACAGAAACCGAGCTAAAAGCCATGGCCAGAGAAGCCAGCATGGGGTTCAGCTGAAGGTGGAAAAAGGGATAGAGCACGCCGGCCGCTACGGGCAAAGCCACCAGGTTGTAGAAGAAAGCCCAGAAAAGGTTTTGCTTGATGGTCCTGATAGTCTGTCGGCTCAACCTTAAAGCCCGGACCACCCGGCTTAAATCTCCTCCGAGTAAGGTGATGTCCGCTGTTTCCAGAGCCACATCAGTTCCCGTGCTCAGGGCCAGCCCGACATCAGCCTGAGCCAGAGCCGGTGCATCATTAAGCCCATCCCCCACCATGGCCACACTCATCTGCTGGCGCTGAAAAGTTCTGATAATTTCCAGCTTTTCCGAAGGCAACAGAGAAGAAAAAACTTGCTCCATCCCGGCCTGTTGGGCCAGAGCCTCGGCTGTTTTGGGGTTATCCCCTGTCAGCAGAACGGTTTTAAGACCCATTTTTTTCAATTCTTCAATCACCGCTGGTGCTTCTTCTTTCAGGCGGTCAGCTACAGCTATAAGGCCCATAACCTGGTTTTGGTTTTTATCTGCCAGAAGCAGGATGGTTTTCCCTTGTTTTTCCAGGTCTTCAACCTGTTTTAGAACCTTAGCCTCCAGCATAATAGCCGACATTTCCAGAAACCTCAGATTGCCGAGAAGAATTTCTTTTTTTCCAACCCTCGCTCTTATTCCAAGACCTTCTATGGCCGTGAATTCCTCCGGGTCTGAAAGTGACAGGCGGGTATCAGTTGCTTTTTTCAACACAGCTGCGGCCAATGGATGCTCTGAGCCTTTCTCAGCACTGGCCGCCAACCGCAGCAATTCCCGTTCTTCCAGTTCAGAGAACGAAACAATTTCGGTAACTTCCGGTCGCCCATGGGTCAGCGTGCCGGTCTTGTCAAAACACACCACGTTAACTTTGCCAGCAATTTCCAGCGCTTCACCATTTCTGATGAGTATGCCATTCTCGGCTGCTTTGCCCGACCCTACGATGATGGCCGTGGGTGTGGCCAGTCCCAGAGCGCAGGGACAAGCAACAATGAGAACTGAAACAAAGCTCAACAAAGCTCTGGTAAAAGCGGGTTGCGGGCCAAATTTAAGCCAGATGATAAAGGTCAGTACAGCCATGACTATAACCACCGGCACAAAATACCCGGCCAGTCTATCAGCCAGTCTCTGCACCGGTGCCTTGGAGGATTGAGCTTCCTGGACGACCTTGATTATCTGGGCCAGCATGGTTTCGCGCCCAACCCTGGTCGCCTTAAATTTAAAATAACCGGTACCGTTTATAGTACCACCAATGACTGAATCCCCGACTTCCTTAAACACAGGAATGCTTTCACCTGTTAATAATGACTCATCAACCGAGGTCCGCCCTTCTATCACCAGACCATCTACCGGTATTCTTTCTCCCGGTCTTACGACCAATACATCTCCCACCACCACCTGAGAAGCCGGGACTTCAATTTCCTGGCCATCTCTCACAACGGTGGCCTTTTTTGCCTGAAGCTGAATAAGTTTTTGTATGGAAGTGATAGTTTTCTTTTTAGCCCGGGCTTCCAGATAGCGACCAAGAAGTACCAGGACGATGATGACGGCTGAGGTGTCAAAATACAACTCTGGCCTTATACCTGCCCCTTCAAACCAGCGCGGGAAAAATGTGGCCGCGGTAGAATACATATATGCAGAAAGAGTACCCACAGAAACGAGTGTATTCATATCAGTTGCCCGGTGAAGTAACAATTTCCAGGCCCGGTACAGAAAATTCCGTCCGATGTAAAACTGAACAACCGTAGCCATAATAAATAAAAGATAATGATTTTGCAGCCAGTCCGGAACCCAGGGGAAAAGCCTTTTCATATTACCCAGGAAAATAAAAAAAGCCAGAATACCACCCAGATGCAGTTTTCGCCTCAGTGCCTGCAATTCTCGCTCTGCAAGTTTATCAGCCGCCATTTCCTTTGTTTCTTCAGAAGAAGGTTCAAGAACCTGATAACCAAGCCCAGCAATTATTTCCTTGATTTCTTGAGGATTTATTTCACCAGGAATAAACTCCACGACCACCCGACTTGAAGCCAGGCTGGCTCTGGCCTT
Source organism: Candidatus Aminicenantota bacterium (assembly GCA_014359965.1). Lineage (GTDB taxonomy): Bacteria > Acidobacteriota > Aminicenantia > Aminicenantales > Saccharicenantaceae > Saccharicenans. The sequence goes on along the minus strand of JACIYK010000055.1, from coordinate 10,584 downwards.
AATCACTCCCTTATGTCGCGAGAGATTATTTTCAATACGGCTGACACAGGAAGCACAGTGCAGACCGGACACCGGCCAGTCTATCTTCTCTACTGCCGCACGGTATCCAAGCTGATTAATCTTTTCTACCAGCTCCTGCTGTTTGAGGCGCGTGGGGTCATAAACCACTTTCGCCTGACCGGAGGCATAACTTACCGTGGCTTCTTCAACCCCCTCTATCTCCGAAAGAACTTCTTCAATTTTCAGGGCGCAGTTCGTGCAGGACATACCTTCTACGGGTATCATAATTTTCTGTTTTTTCCCCTGGTTTCTGGATAAATTTTTGATTTTGTCCCCAGGCAATTTCTTTTGCTCTGCGCTTCTCAAATTACCTCCTTTAATTTGTATTATAGCCAGACAGCCGATATTTTACAATTCCTATATGATTTATAAGGTTTTAACAACGCAAGAAATTTGTTTTTACCCTGTCCAGCATTTACATTTATGTAATTTTCATTCAGCTGAATTTTAAACAGCTGTCTTACTCTCGGGCCGACCCTTTACCGGTGTAAAATACTCTTACTTTTCGGGTTATTTTTTTTGGCAGTTAAGCCGCATTCAGATAATTAATCAGCTCAAATTCGCCAGCTAATATTTACCAATGGATTTTATAAGAACCCCAAAAATCTTCCAGATACTGATTTTAGACCTGATATTCTGTTTAACCGGAAAAAAACTTCCCGTTTGCTTGATAAAATTAAATATGCTAAAATTTTAATGCATTAAAAAAAGGAGAAAAAATATGTCTGGACATTCGAAATGGCATTCAATTAAACATAAGAAAGCTGCTGTTGATGCTAAGAGAGGAAAGCTTTTTACCAAGCTTATCCGGGAAATCAGCGTAGCCGCTCGACAGGGCGGTGGTGACCCGGATAAAAATCCCAGGCTGCGGAAAGCTATTGCTGACGCCAAAGCTGTCAACATGCCGGCCGATAACATAAAACGAGCCATCATGAAGGGTACCGGACAGATTGAGGGGGCTTCCTATGAAGAAGTAGTTTATGAAGGCTACGGTCCCGGCGGTGTGGCCATTTACATCACGGCTCTAACGGATAACAAGAACCGCACCGTAGCAGAACTCCGTCATATATTCTCCAAGTTCGGCGGGCGGATGGGTGAATCCGGATGTGTAGCCTGGATGTTCAAAAGACAGGGTTACATTGACGTGGAAAAATCTAAGGTCGACGAAGAAAAACTCCTGGAAATTGCCCTCAATGCTGGAGCCGATGATGTTCGGGATGATGGCAGCAATTTTGAAATTATCACCTCCCCAGAAAATTATGAAGCCGTGCTGGAAGCCCTGAAACAGAACAACATTGAAATTTCTGCTTCCAACGTCGGTTACCTGCCCCAGAATTATGTCAAGCTTGAAGGGAAACAAGCAGAACAGTGTCTGAAGCTGATAGAAGAACTGGAAGACCACGACGACGTGCAGAGCGTTTCCGCCAATTTTGACATTGACGAAGAAGAAATCTCCCGTTATTCTGCTGCCAGCTAATAGAGAATGGCCTGATAAATGCGGGTTCTTGGGATTGACCCCAGCCTGAAATCCACAGGATTTGGCATCGTCGATAGTCAAGAACAAAAGCTAGAGGCTGTAGTTTATGGAATTATCAAGACCAGTGAAAGCCAGCCCTTCCCCCAGCGTTTAAACGAAATCCGTCAGGAGTTAGAAAAGATAATTCAAAATTATACTCCTGATGAAGTGGCCATTGAGAACCCTTTTTATGCCCGGAACGTGCGGACGGCTATTTCCCTGGGCCAGGTGCGGGGTGCTGTGTTAATAGCTATTGCTTCTAGTAAAATCCCACTTTTTGAATACTCAGCCCTAGAAATAAAAAAAGCAGTGACCGGCTACGGCCAGGCAGAAAAGGATCAGGTTCAGAGGATGGTTAAGATTCTGCTTAACCTGGAAGACGAGCATATGTCTCTTGATGCCTCGGATGCTCTGGCAGCAGCCATCTGTCATGCTAACTTGCGAGGGCTGCGGCTCTTACAGCTGGAGAAGAAAAAGGGAAAAAGATGATTGCTTATCTTAAGGGCAAAATCTGGCAGAAAACCCCTGGTGAAGTTATCGTGGAAACTGGTGGTGTTGGTTATAATGTGCTTATTCCCCTTTCCACCTATTTTAAGCTGGGAGAGCCAGGCACACCGATAGAACTCCATGTTTACACCCATCTTACAGAAAATGCCCTGCAACTTTTTGGTTTTTACTCAGCCGAAGAAAAAAATCTATTTCTAAAGCTTATAAACATCTCTGGCATAGGCCCTAAACTGGCTCTCAACATACTTTCTGGCATAGAACCCAAAGAACTTGAAGAAGCAGTGGCCACTACCAACGTTTCCCGTCTGGCTCTGATACCGGGCATAGGCAAAAAAACTGCCCTACGACTCATCATGGAACTGGCCGACAGGCTGGAGAAAAAAGAAAAGGTTTTATCCAGGAGAGAAAATAAGGAGCGGGAAGACCTGGTGTCTGCGCTGGTCAATCTCGGTTTTAAACGAAAAGAATCAGAACGCGTGGTGGACCTTACCATTTCCAGCTTTGGACCGCAGGCCGGTTTTGACCTGCTGCTCAGAGAGTGCTTGAAAAAAATGTCCAGAGTATGATGACATATGAAGAAAAATAAGAGGCAGAGATTATGCCCGCTATACTGACTCCAGTTAAAACCAGAGAAGATCTTCTTTTTGAAGACAGCCTGCGACCGCAGAAATTTGAACATTTTATCGGACAAGAAAACATCAAGACCAACCTTAAAATTTTTATTGAAGCTGCCCGCCGCCGGAATGAGCATCTGGATCACGTTCTGCTTTACGGTCCCCCTGGACTGGGCAAGACCAGCCTGGCCTACCTGATTGCCAGAGAGCTGGGTGTGGGTATCAAGCCCACCTCCGGCCCAGTCATCGAAAAAGCCGGTGACTTATCAGCTATTCTGACCAGCCTCCAGGAAAAAGAAATTCTCTTCATAGATGAAATCCATCGCCTGCACCCATCGCTGGAAGAGATTCTTTATTCCGCCATGGAAGATTTCAGTCTGGACGTAATTATCGGCCAGGGACCTGGAGCTCGCAGCCACAAACTGAAAATAAAAAAATTCACCCTGGTGGGAGCTACCACCAGAGCCGGGAAAATCACCGCCCCTCTGCGCAGCCGCTTTGGTATTGTCCATCGCCTTGATTATTATCAGGTAGAAGACCTGAAGAAAATAATCATGCGCTCTGCTGGTATACTCAAAGTAAAGGTTCAGGAAGATGGTGCAGAAGAAATAGCCAGACGCTCGCGGGGCACTCCCAGAATTGCCAACCGTCTGCTCCGCCGGGTACGGGATTTTGCTGAGGTTAAAGGTAATGGCATAATAGACGGAAAAATCGCCCGCCACGCTCTGGACCAGATGGAAGTTGATGCCCTGGGATTAGATGATGTTGACCGAAAAATCCTTTATACCATTCTGGAAAATTTTCATGGCGGACCGGTAGGTATTAACACTATAGCTGCAGCCATTGATGAAGAAAAAGAGACCATAGAAAGCATCTACGAACCCTACCTCATGCGGCTGGGCTTTCTGGAAAGAACTCTCCGAGGCCGCAAGCTCACCGAGAAAGCTTACCGGCATCTTGGCTTTAAACCACCGGAAAGGCACCAGAAAAAACTTTTCTGAACTGCTTTTTATTTGGACATTATGGAACAGAGATTAAACCTTTCAGATTACGATTTTGAATTGCCCCTGGAATTGATTGCTCAGCAGCCGCTATCAAACAGGGATGAATCACGTTTAATGGTGATTGAGCGGAAAACTGGCCTGCTGCAGCACCGGATTTTCAAAGAAATCCCGGAGTACTTTGGTCCTGCAGATGTTCTGGTACTCAACGACACCAAAGTAATACCAGCCCGGGCCTGGGCTTACTCGGAAAGACAGCCGGACAAACAGGTTGAGTTTCTTTTCCTCCGAGAGCTCAAACCTGCTCTCTGGGAGGTTCTCTGCCGTCCGGCAAAAAGAGTCCAGCCAGGAGAGATTTTTATTTTTGATAAAGACTTAAAAGGCTTTGTCAGAGAAAAAGGGCCTCTTGGCCACCGGCGTCTGGAGTTTAATACAGATAAAGTAATAGAAAAATTAAGGGAAATAGGCGCTCCCCCACTTCCTCCTTACATCAAACGGAAAAAAGATGACCCCCGCTTGAAGACCCTTGACCTGGAAAGATACCAGACCGTGTTTGCAAGAAAAGAAGGCTCTATTGCCGCCCCGACGGCTGGTCTGCATTTCACACCAGCCACGCTGGAAGAAATCAGAAAGAAAGGAACTACCATCTGTTATGTTACTCTCAACGTGGGCGAAGCCACTTTCCAGCCAGTCAGGGTCGAAAAAGTAACGGAACATAGAATGCTGCCGGAAAATTATTACCTACCTGAAGAAACAGCCGAGATTATTAACCGCGCTAGAGCCGTGGGAAATAAAATAACGGCCGTAGGAACCACGGTGGTGAGAACTTTGGAAAGTGCGTTTATTCAAGGTCAGGTAAGAAGTGGCCAGGGAGCCACCACCTTGTTCATCTTCCCTGGCTATAATTTTAAAGTAGTTGACCGGCTGCTGACTAACTTTCATCTGCCGCGCTCCACCCTGCTGATGCTGGTTTCTGCCTTTGCCGGGTACGATTTAATCCGGAAAGCTTATCAAGTAGCCATTAAAGAAAAATATCGGTTTTTTTCCTACGGCGATTGCATGCTAATTATTTAAACGTGCAGGAAATTTTATGTTTCAATAAATTTCTTCTCCGGCTAATGCTTGAACCCCAGATTTTTTAGGTACAAAGTATCAGGTGATGTGGATTATTTTTGAGCCAGAAATCATTTCAGTCTGATGAGGTCTTAATCTGCTGCCCTCGGCCTGGCTGAACTAATATCTTAACCCGCGAGACAGAAGCTCAAAAAAGTCGGAACTCAATCCAGACGACGACGGAAGCGAGAAATGCTTAACAGGTTCAGGATGAGCGCCAGAACCAAAAGCATTAACCCCTCATCAGCCAGAGCTTTTATTCCTACCCCCTTTAAAAACAATCCCCGCAGGATGACAAGATAATACCTGAGCGGAATTAGGCAGGTTGTCCACTGAAAAAATCTGGGCATGTTTTCAACGGGAAAAACAAACCCGGAAAGCAGAATCATCGGCATCATGAAGAAAAAAGAAGTCAGCATGGCTTGCTGCGGCGTGCGCGTAATGGTGGAAATAAAAAGCCCTAGACCGAGGGTGTTAAGCATGTACAAAACGCTTAAAAGTAAAAACAGAAAAAAATCACCTTTGAGCGGCAGCCTGAACCAGAAATAAATTACTCCCAGGATAAGAAAAATATCTATCAGGCCGACCAGGAAAAAGGAAAGCAATTTTCCGGTAATAATTTCCGCTGGCTTGAGCGGTGTAACTATCAGCTGTTCCATAGTTCCGATGTCATATTCCCTGACCACAGCCATGGCCGTCAGCATAACAGTCATAACCATAACCAGCAGGCCAAATATCCCGGGCAGAAAAAATTTACGGCTGCTAAGTGAGGGGTTAAAAAAAGCCCTGAATTCAGTCTGAATGATTACTGGCTTTAACCCCAGGCCTGATTTTTCCATTTTTTCTAAAATTAACCTCAAGTTGTACTGGCGGGTAATTATCTCCAGATAATTTATGGCTATGCTGGCCGTCTGACTTTCCGTACCATCTACCAGCGCTTGAATGGCTGTTTCCCGACCAGCTATCAGGTCAGCCTCAAACCCTCTGGGAATAACCAGTCCCACCGCCGCCTGGCCTCCGTCAAGATAGTGGCCAGCCTCTTCCTGAGAAGCAGCCCGCCTGGCTACTGTGAAGTAGCCCGAGTTTATCACCGCCGCGGTAACTTCCCGGCTGGATTCCGAATTATCCAGGTCGACCAGCACAACAGGAATATGGCGCACGTCAAGGTTTACCGCATAACCGAGAATTAATAACTGAAGAATAGGTGCTATAATGACCACTGGAAGAAGCCGACGGTCCCGGCGCAGCTGAATTAGTTCTTTTTTAACCAGAGCTAATATTTTTCTCATCTGAAGAAACTCTTTTTTAACTTGGCCAGGCTGAGAAAAGTCATGACTAGCCCGTAAGCAGCCATAAAAATCATCTCTCGGTAAAAGGCCTTCAAGCCCACACCCTTGAGGATGATAGCTCTCAGGCAAACCAGAAAATACCTGGCCGGGATAACATAAGAAATTCCCTGGATGACTGGCGGCATGTTGCTAATGGGAAAGACAAAACCAGAGAGAATAAAAGTAGGCAGTAAAGTAGAAATACCGGAAAGAAGGAAAGCGACTAACTGAGAACTGGCTATTGTGGAAATTAACAGCCCCTGACTGAGGCCGCAGAAAAGAAAGAGTATCACAACCAGGAGCAAAAGCAGGAAGTTACCTTTGACTGCCACCCCAAAAAGCAGCCAGCCGGCCAGTAGGACAACAACTGCCCCGATAAAGGAAAGTATCAGGTAAGGGATAATTTTCCCCATGACTAACTCCGCTGGCGTAAGCGGAGAAAGCAACAGCTGGTCAATGGTTTTCTTTTCTATCTCTCTCACAATAGTTAAAGAAGTAGCCAGGACAATAATGACCATCAGGACAAAAGCCATCAGTCCGGGCACAAGAAACTTAGAGCTCTTGAGTTCCGGGTTGTACCAGACCCTGGTTCTGACAGTAAAAGGCAGGGCCATTCTATTCAGACCGAAACGATTAAGCAGCTCAAGGTTAAGGCTGGAAGAATATTGCATCAGGATGGTGCTCAGGTAACCCAGACCGGTCTGAGCAGGCGTCGGGTTAGTACCGTCCAGTAAAATTTGCACAGCAGACCGGCGGCCGGAAACCAGGTCCAAACCAAAATTTTCTGGAATGACCAGAGCTATCTTTATCTTTTCGTGGTCAAAGAGCTCGTCCAGCTCAGAGACTTTCTCTGGCCGATACTTAAGGTCAAAATATTCGCCGGAGGTAAGCCTGGCCATCAGTTCCCGGCTGCTCTGGCTGTTGTCCAGGTCTACTACCGCCAGACTCAGATGCTTGACATCAAAATTCAGGGCATAGCCATAAAGAACAAGAATAAACACTGGCAGGACCAGCAGCAGCACGAGGCTGAGCGGGTCACGCTTGATATGCAGCAGCTCTTTCTGAATGACCGGTTTTATCCTAACCAAGCCCATTGGCCTTGACCTTCTCCGCTTCCTTTTCCAGCTGATGAATAAAAACGTCCTCCAGAGTCGGAACTATCAGCCTGAGAGTGAATTCCAGCCCGAGAACTTTCAACTTTTGCTCGAGCTTACCCAGACTTTCTTTTTCTACTAACACATGCAACCTGGTCCCAAAAAGAGAGACTCCCTGAACCTCGGGCCAGCTCTTTAGCCTTTCATAAATTTCAACTGGTTGTCGGCAGGCCAGTTCTAAAATCTGGCCCGTAAAATAATTTTTCTTCATTTCCCTCGGACTGCCGCTGGCAATTATGCGACCGGCATGAATAAGGCTCAACTCATGGCAGTATTCAGCTTCATCCAGATAATGGGTGGTAACCAGCACAGCCCGGCCCTCCTCGGACAATTGATAAATCAATTCCCAGAAGTTTCTCCGAGAAATTGGGTCAACACCACCGGTTGGTTCGTCCAGAAATATAACTTCAGGTTCGTGTAAAATAGCACAACTGAGAGCCAGCTTTTGTTTCCAGCCAGAAGGCATTTTTCCCGTAAGTCTATTTTCCAGACCTTTGAGACCTATTAATTCTTTAACCTGGTCAATTCTGCTTTTTAATTTACTTCCCTTTAAACCGTAGACCTGGCCGAAGAATTCAAGGTTTTCTTGAACGGTTAAATCCTGGTAAAGAGAAAACTTCTGAGACATGTAGCCGATGACTTTTTTTATTTTATCGGCTTCAGTAAGAACATCATAACCAGCTACCCGGGCCTGACCAGCACTCGGCTGTAGCAGGCCACAAAGCATCCTGATGGTGGTTGATTTTCCAGCTCCGTTTGCTCCCAAAAACCCAAATATTCTTCCATAATTTATGCTTAAAGAAACGCGGTCCACAGCCAGAAAATGGCCAAAGTTTTTACTCAACTCCTGGGCTTTTATCGCCAGCTGGTTCAATCCTAATCTCCTCTTTTATTAATCAGGAAAATAAAGACATTCTCCAAACCCGGGGGAACCTCTTCCAGCTGCTCCACCTCCACGCCCTTATTGATGAGAAATTTCGCTATTTCTGAAACCTGCGCTTCTGGTCTAACTACCAGATGAAGGCGGTCACCAAAAAGCTGAAGGTCAAGAAAGATTGGCAGCCTTCTTAGCCTGTTATAACAGCTCTGTGGAGCAGAAGTGACAAGTTCCAGCACCCGGCCTGGGAAGTTCTTTTTAAGGTTATCTGGCGTATCAAAAGCCAGCAGCCTTCCCTGATGAATAAGTGCCACCCGACTGGCTCGTTCTGCTTCATCAAGGTAAGGAGTGGACATCAGTATGGCTTTGCCCTGAAGCTGCAGATTAAAAAGTATCTGCCAGAAATCCCGCCTGGAGACCGGGTCTACGCCGGTGGTTGGCTCATCCAGCAGCAAAAGGTCGGGTTGATGAACAAGGGTACAGGCCAGAGCCAGCTTTTGTTTCATGCCACCTGATAATTTGCCCGCCTGCCTCTGCCGAAAAGGCGTCATCCTGGTAAATCCAAGGAGCATTTCTATGAGTTCCTGATTTCTCGCCTGACCGTAAAGGCGAGAAAAGAAATACAGGTTTTCTTCCACCGTCAGGTCTTCATAAAGGCTGAAATACTGAGAAAGATACCCAAGCCTGGCCCTTTCCTTTGAACCTGGTTTTTTCTGCTGATGGCCAAAAAATTCTATTTCCCCGCGGTCTGCTTCCTCCAGGCCGCAGATGATGCGGATGAATGTTGTTTTTCCGGCTCCATCGGGCCCAACCAGACAAACAAACTCACCAGGACGAACTTCAAGGTCCACTTCTTCCAGGGCTTTCAGCCCAGCAAAGGTCTTACTTAAGCCTTTAATTTTCAACACTGAGTTGGGCATGGAGGTCATAAAACCTTAATTATTGCTTCAGCCGGCAAGCCGGGTTTTAAGAGGCCATCTGGATTGGGAATATCAACCTTAACACGGAATACCAGTTTCACCCGGTCTTCTTTGGTTTGGATATTCTTGGGGGTGAACTCAGCCTCAGGCGAAATATAAACTATCTGACCGACAAACTTCCGCCCCGGGAAACTATCTATGCAGACTTCTGCTTTCTGGCCCAGGCGAATTTTCCCCACCTCCACTTCACTCAGATAAACCCAGAGGTAAACCGGGTCCAGCCTGGAAACAGTTAGCAGCACAGAAGATGGGTTGACCAGCTCTCCAGACTCTACCACCCTGCTCGTCACTACACCCTCCACTGGACAAAAAACCCGGCAATCTTCAATGTTCTTCCTGAGCAATTCCACGGCCGCAGATGCCTGAGCTACCCGGGCTTCAGCGGCCTTAATTTCCTCGGGTCTGACCAGCTTTTTTAGCTTTCTAAGAGTTTGTTCGGCCTGACGGTACTGAGCTTCCGCCAGAGCCAGGCGGTTTTCCGCTTCTTCCAGCTGCCTTCTGGTCACACTTCCTCTGGCATAAAGGTTTTTGTATCTTTCAGCATCAATGCTTGCCTGTTTCAGATTAACTTCAGACTGTTTGAGCTGCTGCTGGGCTAGTTCTATTTCTTCTTCTCTGGCTCCGTTTCTTAAGAGTGTTAATTGGGCTTCAGCCTGCTTCAGAACAGCTTCGGCCTGTTTTAACTGCAGGTCTAAATAATCGTGTTCCAGTTCCACTAACAGGTCTCCGGGCTTTACCGCCTGTCCCTCTTCCACCAGGATTCTTACCACGCGACCGCTAACTCTGGGGCTTATCCTGGAACTCCGCGCCTCAATGGTACCTGAAGCGGTGATGAAGCCCTCAGGCGCTTTCCGCTGGCAGGAAGGAAAATCAAATAACAAAACAATTAAAATCAATAACAACTGTCCTTTAAATAAACTCTCGAGAAATTTATTTATTTTCGTTTTTATATCCTCTCTCATCTTAGCTTCCTTTTCTCTTTTTTTTGTCTTTTTTCTGTCTGGTTTTCCGGCCGGCTGTTTTATCGTTCCCCAGGAAAATGCCAAAAAACAATATTCTCATGATGGAGTGCAAAAGCTGTGTGGGTGCATAATCGTTTCTCACCAGCCAGTCCGGGTTAACAAATTCCTGCGCCAAAAAATAGAAGATTTCCAGAAATAGCCTAGCATCAAGGTCCGAACGTATTTCACCTTTCTTAACACCTTCCAGAACGATTTGACAAAAAACCGGGAATATTTTTTCCCGCCGGATGTGGATCTTTACCGAGCCGGTGCGCAGCTTCATGTAGTCGCGGGTCTCGCTGATGATCTCTTCCTTCGTGGTCGCCTCGACCAGAACCCGGCGATCGCCCTCCTCCTTGAGTACCCAGCGATCGTCTTCATGGGTGATGTGATAGCGCTGCATGCGGTTCTCCTCAGTGGCTGTCCTGTCGTT
>JACIYK010000054.1 GCA_014359965.1 Candidatus Aminicenantota bacterium | reverse complement strand
TACTTGACCTCTATTCTTGATAGCTTCTACGGCGTTGATTATTATATTCCTGATAGCCACTTTAATCTTACCCTGTGAGCCCAGCACCACAAATTTCTGCCCTTCGGTCTTGAACTCAAAGTTTATGCGTTCAGACAGGGTATTTTTAAACGGTCCTAGAAGTTCCTCCACCAGCGGAACGAGGTCTACCGGTCCTTTGCTTTCGCCCTCTTCCCGGGCCATGGCCATGAAGTCCTGGGCGATGCGCCGCAGGTTTTCCACTTCGGAAATGATGTAAGAGGTGGATTCCTGGAGAATGCGGCCGAAATCAGGATGTTTATCCTTATAAACCTTGAGAATATGTTCGGCCGAAAGCTTAATGGGGGTAAGTGGGTTTTTAATCTCATGGGCTACTTTCCTGGCCATTTCTGTCCAGGCCAGTTTCTGGCTCATCTCGGCCAGCTCTTTCTCATGCTCTTTCAAGCTTTCCACCATGGAGTTAAAGCCATCTACCAAGTGTCTGAGTTCATCCTGCGCCTGGTGTTCCACCCGCACATCCAGACGTCCCAGGCTCACTTCACGTGTGGCTCTGATTAATTTATCTATCGGAACGATAATCATTCTTTTTATGGTTCGGGCAAAAAGAGCAATCAGCAGTAATAAAAAGAAGGAGCTAAAAAGCAGGAATTCAATTACTTGCCGGGTTGTCTCAGAAATTTCCATTTGCTCCAAGGGAAAGGGCAGAGAGAGAAAATAAACATCTTCCTGGTAGGGGAAAGGAATAGTTAAGGTCTGGTAGGAAAAAGTGCCAATGGTTCTACGGCTGACCACCAGAGGTTCTTTAAGGAAAGTTAGACGGTAACAAGTTTCTCCATCAAGGAGCTGGGGCATAATGCCTGTCTCAAAAAACTCTGCCCGGCTGGAAGAAAGATAACGCCCGTTTTTGAACAGGTTGACGTCGTTGTTTAAGGTGTTGCTAATCCAGAATACCAGGTCCTGGGGGATTTCCGCCGGTCGGTGGGAACTCTGTTCCTGGAAGCTGATAAAATCATCAAGGATACTTCTGGCAAAATAGGCCCGGCTGGTGGCTTCCTGCACGAAACGATCCGAAAATATTTTCTGCACCATATTCTGGGTAAAGAAAATGAATAAAAATAGGGGAAGGAGAGTGGCAGCAAAAAAGGCCAGGTAAACCCGCACAGAAAAAGTCTGGGCTAACTGGAGATGCTTTTTGTGTTTCAGAAGGCGGAGGAAAAGATAGAGGCAAGAAAAAACCAGGTACAAGAAGAAAATTTTTAAAAAAGCAGTGAGAATATTTCTGAAAGTTGGTTTTAAGTAAAAGAACACGTAGATGTTGCTGTCTTCATGAAGCAGAACATAACTGCGAAGAACTCCATTTTCTGTTTTCAGGTCTATCCAGGTACCAGAGCCAACGGAACTCTTCGGAGAAACTTCAGGCAGGGGAAAAACCAGCCTGGAGGTGTTGTAAAGAATCTGTCCTGTTTGATTAAAGACCACTAAATCAACCGGGAAATTCCGGAGAGAAGGTAAAGTATTCAAGCGAAGCAATTCAAAATAGGGGTTGGCAGAGTGATAAAAAGGTAGCAGCTCCGGGTCCAGGCTTAACCAGATAACCAGACGGCCAAGGGGATTTTCTGGACGACCGAAATCTTGGTAGCCCACCAGAAAATGTTTTTCCCGACCCATGATGTCCAGAAAATATTCCTGAAATTCGGGCTGAGGAGAAAATGGTAAGGGGTCTATCTGCTCGGGGAAAAGAGGCAGATTAAGAGAAAAATAAGAGATGACTTTTTTATCCTGGCTTTGCAGGTACAAACAGGAGTTCCAGTTAAAACGGGAAATGATAGTTTTGTTCCAGAGGTAGCGGGCAAAATTTCGCTCTGATGGGCTGGAGAAAAAGCTGGTTATTTCCCGCTTTTTTTTCTGCAGTTCAGAAAAAGATTGTTGGAGCACCATTTTTCCCCAAGATTTTTGGGTGACCACCTGATGTACCAGCACACTTTCTGTGAGTTGGTGGGTTTTGTGGAGAGTGCTGGTGTGGATGACATAAAACTGCAGACTACTGGCCAGAAAAAGTAAAAGAATATTGGCATAGAGGCCTGGCTTAAGTTTTGCCAGGATAAAAGGAAGTAATATCCACAACAGAACCTGAGCCAGAAAGGCCGGAGCGGTAGCTCGGATCAGTATTATTACGGCGTAAAAGAGCAGACCGCCTGATAAATAAATTAAATAATTTTTAATTAAATATTCGTTAAAATTATAGAAAGAGCTTTTAGAACTTAAACTAAGCAGAGGTGTGACTAAAAAGATTAGTGCACTAAAGGCCAGTAAAAACAGGCTGAGATAAAGAAGAAGGGCAGAAAGGCTGAAGTTAAATCCGGTTAGGTTCAGGTTGGAGTTGAGGACTATTTTCTTGGTTAGATAGACAATTATAAAAATTAAAAAGGCCGTTAAGTTAGAAACCAGACCTAGCCGAATTATCTGGACGGGCTGGCCTGGTTTGGTTGGGTTCTCCCTCGAAATAGAGATATCCTCCGGCTTTTTCCTAAAGAAAATTTTTTCTGTCAGGTAGAAAAAGACCGAGACCAGAAAAACGGTCAGAAAGATGTCGGCCGGTGATTTTAAGATTTTTATTGAAGTCGGAACAGCAGCCAGTTCAGGAGAAAATATTCTTAACCTGGTCAGGAGTTTAAGCTCGCTGGCCGGTATCAGAATCAGTCTTATTAAGGACAGCCCCAGAAAACTTCCCACCCAGAGAATAATTTTTCCCCTGCGGTGGTTTTTTAAGCCAGTTTTAAAAGTACCCATCAAGAGGAAAATAACAGCCAAGCTGAAAAACAGGTAAGCGCTCAGCTTTAAATATTGAAAAGAATCAATTTTTTTCTCCCAGAGTTGGAGGGAATTGAGAGTTACGGTAGCCAGAATTCTACCTTTTTCGTTTCGCAACGGGAAATAAAGGCTGCGGCTTTCCCTTTCTTCTCGTTGAGGACTGAAGTATTCATCGTTATGGCGGGAAAATAGGTTTTCCAGAGACTGGATGTCGGCCGTGTATTCCCAGAAATTAACGTCAATGCCGGCCCGCTGCGCTGAAGCCAGAAGTTCAAACTCTTTTAGGTAAGTGGACTGAAACTGGGGTCTAAAGGCCAGCAGTTTGAATCTGGCCAGAACTCTGTTCTCCCGGATTTGACGCAGGCTGACCAGGAAATAAGAGGCTCGTTCTCTTATGACAAAGCTTTGTTCCAGAAGCGAAGATTTTATTCCTGACCTGTCTACCACCTGTGGTTCCAGGTCAGCCACATTTCCAAACCAGAACAAAGGCTTCAGGTTCTGGTCAAGCCAGGCCCAGCCGTCTGTTTGCACGTTTAGCTCAGTGCCCTTCAGAAGTTGATATGCCTCCTGTTCGCTGGCGGTCTGGAGTTTCTTTTCTGCGGCATTTATTTCATTTTGTTCCTGTTGCAAAATCCGCGAAAATTCCTGCCGTAGGTCGGCGGCTCTATCTCTTAAAGCAGAAAAAAGTTTTTCTTCGGAAGCTTGGGCGTACTTTCTGGGTAGCCAGGAATTAAGCAAAAAAAGAGCAAAAGCCAGCAGAATAAGAGCAGCAGCCAGAAAATAGAGTTCAGCTGCCGTGATTTTTCTTTTTCTCAAGTTTAAGCAATGATTCATCTACAGCCTTTCGGCCCGAATTTCTCTTATGACAGCTCTTAATCCCTCTTTTCCTCCAGACTTCTCAAAAGAAATGAAGAAATAAAGCCTGAGAAGGTATTTTTTGCTGCTATTTCTGGAAACAAATGACCAGCGGGCTGAGATTATGGCTCCATGGTTGTTCCAGATAAGTGGTTGAGATTGGTCCACCAGAAATTCCCGTGTGGTCACTTGATTAAAGATGGTCTCAACTACCACTTTAGCTTGTTCCGCAGAAAAGCAATCAGAAAAGTTAAGGGGTTCAGTTAAAGAAATCATGACCGGTGCTGAAGTTGATAGCAAGCTAGTAAGCTGCTGGGCCTGGTTCTGCAAAAAGATGTTTTCCAGCGAAGCGTTAAATTGTGAGAAGAAAGAGAGAAAAAACTGCAACCACAGGCTTAAAACAACGCTCACTTTCTGACTTCTTTAATCTGTTAGCAGATTTTTATGTAAATCAGTTTTATTCTTGTTTTGTCTCAGTTTGCTGTTCTTCAGTTTTTTGATCTTCTTGGAGAGCTGTGGCTTCAGCTTCCAGTTTTTTCTGTCTTATAGCATCTTTAATGCTGGAGATACCAGCGATAACGGCAATTAAGCCACCGAAGAAAAGAATAGGCGGTATAAAGCCAAAGACTAGCTCGTAAAATTCACGCCACCAGACAAAAATTACCAGATAAAGTCCGGCAATCATAGCGATAACTCCAAAAACTATGGCCAGGTACTTGCCCATGTAAGACCTCCCTTCATTATTTTTTTCTTAATAATTAAAATAAAAATCCAGGCAATAGTCAAATCCCGAAGAGTTTTTCTGTTATTGAATTATTTTAATCTTGAACATATCATTAAGCCGATGAGCGTAAAACTGGTTATTTTCGACCTGGATGGCACAGTGGTAGAGAACAACTACGATTGGGCCTTCATCAGGAAAACTCTGGGAGTAGAGAACGGCTCAATTCTTTCATATCTCGACCGGCTGCCGGAGACAGAAAGAAAGGAAAAATATGCCCGACTGGAAGAGTTTGAGCGACAGCAGACTAGGTTGGCCAGGCTCAAACCGGGCATTCAGGAATTTTTGGCTTATCTAAGGTCCACTGGTCTGAGAACGGCGCTGGTAACCAATAACAATCGGGAAAATACAGAATACCTGCTTAAAAAGTTTAACCTGGAGTTTGACCTGGTAATAACTCGGGAAAGCGGCCTTTATAAACCAACCGGAGAACCCTTTAAAGAAGTCATGGCCCGGCTTGAACTGAAACCAGAGGAGACAGTGGTGATCGGAGATACCCATTATGACCTGCTGGCTGCTGAACAGGCAGGCATAGCCAATATTTTTATCCTGAAAAGCAGCATGACGCCGGATAACCTGGGAAAAGCAGTGGTGGTCAATTCTTTTGAAGAAATAAAAGTTCAGCTGGAAAAATTATAGACTCTCAGAACGATATTTATTGATTGCTTCTTACCAAACTAATTTTGTTCTGAGTTAAGAATCTGTATAAATGCGGCGAAGTTTTTGAAGGTTTGTTTCTGAATCGGAAAAACGAGCCGAACTAAAAACAAAAGTAATCAGCTCCTCAGTTTTATCGTCTGATGTATTTAGCCAGCTATTTCGCCTTATTAATCCTAGCCTTTGTTTTCGTAAACAATTTTCCCGCCGACGATGGTAAAGGCTACGGGTGTGGTCAGTATTTTTCTGGGCTCTACGGAGAAGAGGTCCTGACTGAAGATGGTTAGGTCAGCCAGCTTGCCAGGTTCCAGGGTGCCCTTGATGTTTTCTTCGAAAGAGGCGTAGGCTGAACCCCAGGTAAAATACTTGATAGCTTCAGCCAGGGAAAGCTTTTGCTCTGGGAACCAGCCGTTTTCAGGAAAATCAAATTCAATGTTTTTACGGGTGACAGCCGAATAGAGCCCACGCCGCGGGTCCAGTGGTTCAACCGGCCAGTCTGAGCCAAAAGCCAGGATAGCCCCGTTGTTTAAAAGAGTTCTCCAGGCGTAGGCGTATTTTGACCTTTCCAGCCCGACCCGTTTTTCGCAAAAGCGCATGTCGGTGGTGCAGTGGGTTGGCTGCATGGAGGCAATTACTCCCAGGGCTTTAAATCTGGGGAAATCCTCAGGTTTGATAATCTGAGCATGCTCAATACGGTAGCGCAAATTTTTCTGGCCATGTTTCTGTATGGCTCTTTCCACGGCGTTCAGGACCCAGTTAACTCCTTTATCGCCGATGGCATGGACGCCAACCTGATAGCCGTGAGCATAAGCTTTTTCTATCAGGTTGTAAAAAGTTTCTTCCGGATACTGGGCCAGGCCTGATTTGCTCGGTTCATCCGTGAATGGTTCAAACATTAGGGCTGTGCCCGAACCGAGTGTGCCGTCTATAAAAGCTTTGAGAAAGCCAATTCTCAGGTACTCATCGCCATCTCCGGTTTTAATTCCCCGTTTAATGTACTCGTCAATCTGTTCAATAGGTAGCCAGGCATAAACCCGCAGAGTCAGCTTTCCTTCTTCTTTGAGCTTTTTGTAGATATCAAGTTCTTTGAGCCCGACATCAGCGTGAACTCCGGTAAGACCCAGCCGGCGGGCGTGGTCTAAGGCGCGCAGGATGTCTTCTTCAGGTGTAGACTGGATGGTTGGCCTAACTTTTATCAGGGCGGTGGCGGATTCTTTCAGAATACCAGTTGGCTCGCCAGTTTTGGGATCCCGGACGATTTCGCCGCCAAAAGGGTCTCTGGTTGTTCGGTCTATACCGGACAGCTTTAAAGCCAGGGAGTTAACCCAGATGGAATGCCCGTCAACTCTTCTTATAACCACCGGGTTGTTAGGTGAAACTTTATCCAGGTCTTCTTTAGTGGGCCAAGTCTGTCCAGGAAAAAGAGTGTGGTCGTATTCGCGGCCGAAAACAGGAGTGCCTGGCGGAAGTTCTTTGATTTTAGCGGCAATCATCTGCTGGATTTTTTCTACTGAATCAACGCCCCGGAAGCTGAGCTCAATCAACGAGCGACCACCGGAGGAAAAATGGGTGTGAGCATCAATTAAACCTGGAACAGCCAGTCCTTCTTTCAACTCAATAATCCTGGTTTTTTCACCGACATACTTTTTGATTTCCCTGTTGGTGGCGGTGGCCAGAATTTTATCCCCAGAGATAGCCAGCGCTTCAACAAAAGGCTGGCTTTCCACTCCGGTAAATATTTTGCCTATAATGATGAGGTCGGCTTTTTCCTGGTTTGAGACCTGACAGGCAGCTAAAAAGAAACCGGTTATCAGTAAGATGAGGCCTAAAGTAAAAATCAGATGACCGAGCCTGGCTTGATTTTTGCCCATGATTTACTCCTTCTCTAAGTTAGCCGGCTGACCTTCAAAAGCTTCAGCTGGCCATTAAAACAAAATTTATTATATGGAGCTTATTTTCTGTTTGCAAAAAAAATTTAATTTTCTCAGGAGAGGATGCTCTTAATTAAAGCTCTGGTTTAAATTTTTGTGGCTGAAAGCAAGATGGAGAAAAAGCAGTTGATTTGTTGAAGATTTAAGTGCTTATTAATCATCTCTGTGGTGCGTTTCTTTTAAAAGAAAAGAATTTTAAGCAGACCAGGCAATATTTTGGATATATGCCAGGTGAATCTTAAAATTGAACGCTAATTCATTTCGAGCTCACTTATCCTAAAAGAACAGAGCCAGGTTAGAAAACTTTTCTTCAGAAATAAAAAGTCAGCTAAGCGAGAGAAAGAAAATTTTAAATAAAAAAGAAAAATGGATAGTGAAGTAGGTGTGAATATTGGGGAAAAAGCAGTCCGCATTTGATTTTATTCCGGAATTGGAGAAAAATATACTAAAAAATTAAAAGATGAGGATATAAATATGAGCAAAAAGCTTTTACTTATTCCCGGTCCCACGCCGGTGGTGGACAGGATTCTGGGAGTGCTGGCTGAACCGACGGTCTCGCATATCAGCCCGGAGATGGAGCGCGATTTAAAGCAGGCACTAGAAAACTTAAAAAAAATAGTCTTTACCAGAGATGGTCAACCTTTTATCGTGGCTGGAGCTGGTACCCTGGCTATGGAGATAGCTTTGCTGAACATAGTGGATGATAAAGAAAAAGTGCTGGTGGTTTCTCAAGGGTATTTTGGGCAGAGAATGGCTGAGATATGTCAGGCATTTGGCTTTGAATATCACCTGTTGCAGAGTTCCTGGGGAAAAGTGGTGACGGTGGAGGAGCTGGCAGGAGAACTTAAGAAACACAAATATGCGGTGGTGGTCTGCACGCATGTGGACACCGCCACTGGAGCCTGTGCGCCAGTGAGGGAATATGCCGAAGCGGTTACAGTGCACCAGCCAGAAGCCCTCTTTGTGGTCGACGGCGTTTGTGCTACGGGTGGGATTGAAGAACGAATGGACGATTGGGGAATAGATGTCATCCTGACTGCGGCTCAAAAATGCCTGGGAGCTCCTCCTGGTCTGGCTATTGATGTGTTCTCGCCGAGAGCCATGGAAAAAAGAAAAAAGATGGCTAGAGTGAAAGCTTATTATGCAGATATCATGCGCTGGCTGCCGGTCATGGAAAACCCCAACCGTTATTTTTCTACTCCCTGTGTTAATGAAATTAGGGCCTTTGCCGAAGCCACCAGGATTGTTCTGGAAGAAGGCCTGGAAAAAAGGTTTGAAAGACACGAGAGGTTTGCTGCGGCTATCAGAAGTGGCCTGCGCTCCCTCGGTTTTTCTACCTACACGGATGAAACCTGTCTGGCCTCCACACTTTCTGTTCTCAAATACCCGCAAGGCCTGGACGATGCTTCTTTTAGAAAAATACTTTATGAAAACGGGGTGGTGGTGGCTGGTGGGCTCGGCCCTACTGCCGGTCAGGTCTTTCGTTTCGGTCACATGGGCAATCTCACCCGTGAGGATGTAATTTTTGCCTTTGATGCCATAGAAAAAACACTGCTAAGCCTGGGTTATGAGTTTTCCCTTGGTGATGGGGTGGAAACGGTGCGCTCTCTCCTAGTTCGTTAACCAGCACCATCAAATTTTCCTGATTTTGTGTATAATTTTCAAATAGTTATTTCTAAAAATGAGGTTAGCAGATGAAAAGTAAAGTTTTTTTTATCAGAGCCAGAAGAGGAGAGCCGGCTGAAGAAATTGCCCGCAAGGCCAGAGAGCTCTACCTAGCTCTTGGCTTTAACGAAAGAATAGAGCCAGAAGATTTTGTGGCTCTGAAAATTCATTTCGGAGAAAAGGGGAACAAAGGCCACGTTAAACCCCGGTGGATAACCGGCATTATTGACGAAGTGCTCAAGAGAAGCCAGCGTGCCTTTTTGTCTGATAGCAACACGCTTTACGTAGGGAACAGGTCAAATTCCGTAGACCACATTCGGCTGGCCTGGGAGCATGGGTTTACACCGGACGTGGTTAAAGTGCCGATAATCATTGCTGACGGTCTTGTGGGTCGGGACAAGACCGAAGTCAGGGTGGATGGCCAGAGGATCAAGTCTTCAAGAATTGCCAGCGCTTTCTTAATGTCAGATGCCATGGTCTGCCTGACCCATGTCACCGGACACGTGCAGAGTGGTGTGGGAGCGGCCATTAAAAATCTGGGCATGGGTTGTGCTTCCAGAGCAGGAAAGTTAGACCAGCATTCAGTGGTCCATCCACGAATAGAGGCCAGAAAGTGCCGCAATTGCGGGGTATGTATTCAATACTGCCCGGCTGGAGCCATTGTTCAGCTGAACGGTCATGTAGCCATTGATGATGAAAAATGTATAGGTTGTGGAGAATGTCTGGTGGTCTGTAAATTTGGTGCTGTTAAGATGAAATGGGATGAAGATTCCAGGCGGCTCCAGGAAAAAATGGCTGAGTATGCTCTGGCAGTTAAAAATCACTTTGGGGAGAAGATTTGTTTCATCAATTTTATCATGCAGGTCACAAAGGATTGTGACTGTATGGCCAAGACTCAGGAATCAATCGTGGAAGATATAGGCATGGCCGCTTCCCTGGACCCGGTAGCTGTGGACCGGGCTTCCATTGACCTGGTCAAGCAGCAGGCAGGACGAGACGCCTTTCGGGCCGGCTACAACATTGACTGGTCGGTACAGCTATCTTACGGGGAGAAAATCGGGCTCGGCCGCCAGGATTATGAACTGGTAGAAATAGAAAGTTGAATTCCAGGCCTGATTAAAAGAACCTCATAACCAGAAAATCCACTGCCGAAATGAACTTTTCTCTGCCGATTTCTTAGGCCTCTTGTTGTTACGATTTTTAGAAAATTATTACTTAAAAATTTATCGGTTCTTCCATTTTCCCCGTTTTTTTATTGTTATTATCCGTGGGTTGCTTATTTCGCCATGGGATATCCGGAAGCAGAGTTCAGGGTAGAATTCTGACCTTTGGTAAAGGACTTTGGTTTAAAAAGAGGCAGGAAAAAATAGAGTCAGAGGCCGAGAAATTAAAAAAGATTCAAAAATTTTGGCTGAGGCTTCGGGAGATTTTCAGAACTAAAAGCAGAAAGTTTTTAGAAAATAGAAAACCTCTGCGGGGACGGGTTGATTCTTGAGGAGGGTGAGGTTTATTTTAATTTTAGAATCCGGCGGTCGGCGAAAGTGATGATAACAGCATAAGAAAGAAAAATACCAGAAGAAACCAGCACCGGAATTCTTACGCCAAGTAAATTGGCTGACTGGCCGATCCACAAGGCGGCAAAGGGCATGAAACCAAAGAAAACGAAGGAATAAATACTCATCACTCGACCACGCATTTTCTCTGGCGTGTGAATCTGAACCAGGGCGTTACATAGGTTGTAAATCATGATGGTGGCCAGCCCTGAGAGGAAGAGCAAGAATAAGGAGAAGGGTAAGAATTTAGAAAAAGCAAAAATTGTTACCACCAGAGGAAAAAGCAATGTCCCCAGAGCCAGCAATTTCCCGCGAGAAAAATGCTGGCTGAAAGAAGCAATAAGGAGGGCGCCAAATAAAGCACCCAGGCCAACAGCGGTCTGTAGAAAACCATTGGTTCGGGCATCCCCATGCAGCACCTGGACAGCCCAGGCGGGCAGAAGGGTGATAAAAGCTCGGCCGAAGAGGGTAGTAATAGCCACAGTTAAAATCAGAATGCGTATTACGTGGTGATGGATAACATAACTTATGCCTTCTTTGAGGTCTTGCAGGATGGAATTTTCTGTCTGGCAGGGTTCGAAGGGCTTAAGTTTCATTATGGCCAGAGCGATGATTACAGCGATAAAGCTCACGCCATTTATGGTGAAGCACCAGGCCGGGCCAAGGCTAGCGTAGATTAGGCCACCGGCGGCCGGACCGAGAGCCTGAGCAGTGTTGAACATGGCTGAGTTGAGTGCAATGGCGTTGGTCAAAGCCTCTGGTTCAATCATCTCTAAAACAAAAGCCTGGCGGGCTGGAGCGTCAAAAGCGTTTACCGTGCCGGTCAGGAAGGCCAGGATGATGATATGCCAGGGCTGAATGACCTTAAAAAAAACGAATAGGGCCAGGACAAAGGCCAGCACCATAAGCAGGGTTTGGGTAATGATGAGGATTTTTCTTCTGGGGATACGGTCAGCTACCACACCGCCATAAAGCATAAAAATCCAAGTCGGTAGCCCGGCCGCAAATCCCACATAACCAAGGTAAGCCGGTGAATGGGTCAGATCATAAACCAGAAATGACTGAGCGGTCATCTGCATCCAGGAACCTAAAACTGAGACAAGCTGTCCGACAAACCACAGTCGGTAATTTGGATATTTCAGGGCATGAAAAGTCTGCTTCCAGGAAAACTTTTTCCGTAGAGAAAGGATGCGGGCTAGAAGTTGTTCTGAGGTTCCGTTTATTTCCTGTTCCATGGGCTGTTTGAAAATTGGCAGTTATTATACGCCAGCGAAATGCGTATTTCAATTTCATAGCCAGTTTATAATCAATTACATAGACATTTTATGGTTAGTCCTCAAAAAGACCGGTTTTTGGTGGTTTTTGTCTTGAATGTTTGTCTTAAAAATAGTTTTTTTGGCCTTGCTGGGCTCTCAAATCAGATAAATGGCTCTTAAAAGTTTTCTTTTTGACGTTAAAAAGCTGGCTCTTCTGGCAATTTGATGGGCAGGCAGGTAGAGTAAAAAATTTCCGGAAGGAATTTTACGGAAGTAAAAAAAAATTTATCATCAAATTTCAGGTATTGGCGACTGCAGAAAGTTAGGCAGGCGGAACGAAGTGTTAAGACGAAAAAAAGTTATTAAGGTAGTACATAATAAAACTGTGGGCTGGCCTTGTATTGAACACAAGGAACAATTTTGGGCAGATGAACATACTGCAGAAAATGACAGGCGTCATTTAAATTCTTGTCAGTTTTATATCTTCACTTCCGGGGCTGTTGGGTAGTTATTAGGTTTATTGGGTCGGGCAGGATTTCTCACTGGCCAGCTGTCAGGCGTTCAAGTTCTGCTTCATAAACAAGCAGGTCGGATTCGCTGAACAGAACAAACCTGATTTTTTTAACATGTTTAAGAGTTGGCAGAAGGCTGAGCACGGTCTTAAGGGCCACGGCCGTTGCTTTTTCCAAGGGATAGCGGAAAACACCTGTGGAAATCGCCGGGAAAGCGATGGAATCTATCTTATTTTCTTCGGCTAATTTCAGAGCATTCCGGTAGCAGCTGGCCAGCAATTCATCTTCTGGTTTGTCCACGCCGTAAACAGGGCCCAGGGTATGGATAACGTACTTGTTGGGCAGGTTATGGCCGCCGGTGATGACCGCCTGACCGGGTTCTATCGGAGCTAGCGGCTCGCATTCTTTGGCCAGACCCGGTCCGGCTGCCTGATGGATGGCACCTGCCACTCCGCCGCCTGGCCTGAGCCAGGCATTGGCGGCGTTGACTATAGCTGTGATATCAGGTTGAGCGGCGATGTTACCCTTAACGCATTCAATAATTATGCCGGATATTTCTTTTTGCATTTTTGAAGTACCCTCCTGTATCTAAAAATGCCTCTCGTCGCAATTCCAATATACCTGATTTAAGGCAAAATGCAATTAAAATTTATTAGGTTGAGGCGAGAATCAAAAATGGGGAGATAACAATACGCAGAGTTTTGTTTTGGGTAACTGGGTAGGGTGGAGAAGGGAGGCGAAAAAAAATCGGGGAGGTGGGATTTGAACCCACGACCCCAGCGTCCCGAACGCTGTGCGCTGGCCAGGCTGCGCTACTCCCCGAAGGCAATCAATTATAAATTATCTTCTCTGATATGTCCAGCTATTGCCCTGAGGAAAAATGGCGGGGGTTTGGTGATTTAATCACAAAGAATTCCAGTATTTCTTCATCCTGATTACTAATGTTCATCTTGATGTTATAAGGCACGTTTATAATGATACCGGCTTGGTAATTTTTCTTCTCTTGATGTTGAAGCTGCAGGGTCATTTTGCCCCTAATAATTAACAGGTAGA
>JACIYK010000053.1 GCA_014359965.1 Candidatus Aminicenantota bacterium | reverse complement strand
TGTAAAATTGAAAACTTATAAATTTATAGGAGGAATAAGATATGCAAAAAAGACTGATGACTATGGTTTTAGTGGCTGCGATCATGATAGGAATGTCCAGCCTGCTGGCTCAGGCTCAGACCATTAAAGTGGGTATTATTAATTCTCAGGAAATCCTGGAAAAATCAATTGAAGGTAAAAAAGCCATCGCTCAGCTGGAAGAGAAGAACAGAAAGACCCAGCAGGACCTGGCCAAGCTGGACGACCAGATCAGACAGCTGGAAACCAAGTTGAACACCCAGGGGCTGACCATGACCCAGGAAGCTATTATTTCCTTAAGTGCCGACCTGGACCGCAAGAGGACCGAAAGACAAAGAATGGCTGAAGATGCCACTAAGGATATGCAAGAGCTCCAGCAGAGGTTGTATCTCAAGATTCAAAATGAAGTTATGCCGATTATCAATAAGCTCGGACAGGAAAAAGGTTTAGACCTGATTCTGGACCTGAGGGCGAGTGGAGTTCTTTATTTCAATCCGGTTATAGACTTAACTTCTGAAGTAATCAGAAGGTACGACGCCACCAAAACCCCGGCCAAGTAAGATAAGATCAAAACTAACATGAAGCCCGAACAAATCGAGAAATGGTTGCCGCACCGGTTTCCATTTCTTCTGGTGGACCGGGTTCTGGAAATTAAGCCAGGAGAAAGTATCCTGGCGCTGAAGAATGTCACTTATAACGAGCCATTTTTTACCGGGCATTTCCCGGAACGCAAAATAATGCCCGGAGTGCTGATTGTGGAAGCTCTGGCTCAGGCTGGTGGCATTCTCCTCTGGCATTCGGTGGAGAACCCGGAATCGGTTTTCGTGGTCCTCAGTAAGATTGAGGAAGCTAAATTTCGTAAATCAGTTATCCCCGGTGACCAGCTCAAGCTTTACGCCAGGCTGGTTAAACTAAAGGCCACGTTCTGCGTCATGGAAACACAAGCCATGGTGGGAGATGAAGTAGTGGCTGAAGCCAGGCTGGTAGCCGGCGTTTTGAAAAAAGATGAGCTGGATGAGAAAAGTTAATTCTCATCCAGCTCTTTTTCTCTTTTCTTGATTTATCCTGCCCTTACTGTTAGGAAGAGAAGTTCACCTCGCTCTTTCCAATACTTTTCCGCTTATTTAAGCACAAACAGGGAATCGTCCAGCCCAGTGTTGAAGACAATTTCGCTGATGGTCATCTTCATCTGTTCTATACCTGATTGCCAGAAACTCATGGCAAAAGGAGCTATGATTTTGCCCACTTTTCGGTAATCTGAGAAAATGGTTTCGGTTTCCACTTCGGTTCCGGTAGCTCCCAGGGATTTGCCTTTTTGCTTGTAAATAAGGTAGGTAGCAGCATCAATATAGATGGTGACCAGGTCACCATCCTAGAATTTCTGTTCCAGCACCAGGTATTTCTTACCGTCAATAGTTTCTTCGCCTTTATACGCATAGGTGATGCCATATTTTTCTGGGTGAAGAGTGGCATCATTGCCCAGAGCCTGCCGTCTGAAAGTTTTGGCTTGGTCGGCTGGGAGTTCTATGATTTCACCGCTCTGAGGGTTAGTCATAATGGCTTTTTGGCCATCATAAAGCTGGACCATGTTCATGCCCATTATTTCCATTTCCATACGAAATTTGTCCGGTTCTTTCTGGTACATGGTAAAGGGTGCATTCATACCATACTGGATGATCTCCATATTTCCAGTCATTCTTGTATCTTTGATTTCAGCCAGGGCTTCTCTACCGCCTAAAGCAAGGATCATTTTTTCCAAAATATCCTTTTCTACCTGGGCTCGAACTGGATGCTGAAAAAGGGCTGACATGAGAATAAACAAAATTATCCCCATTAAAACTTTTCATTTTTCCTCCTTTAACAAATCGTCTTATATTCTAAATCAGAAATACGAAAAATAAAAGGAAAAGTTTAAGACCAGAACAGGGGGTGATAAAGCCAGCAGAAAATCCTCTTTAAAGGTTATTGCATTTTTCTTTATTACACCTTATCTTATGATATATTTTTCACAAGGCGTAAGATGAACTGGCAAAACATAGGCGATGGTTATAAGAGTATCTTCAATACTATCCCCAACCCGGCTGTTGTCCTGGACCTAGATGGCCGCATAGAGGCCATAAATGATGCCTGTTTTGAATATTTTCAGAATCACCTTCCGCCGGCTTTGATTTATGGCGAGAAAATTGCTCTGGAAAAGGTATTCCCCTGGCTGAAAAATGAACTTAACTATTTTCTTTCTGTCAATAGCCACCAGTTTTCCGTTGAAAAAGAAGTAGATACCTTTCGGGGAAAGGTTTTTTTTCAGATAATCCTAAAAAAAATTCTGGACCCCTTTGACCAGCATATCAATACGCTGATTCTGATGAACGATATTACTTCGATAAAAGAAGCTGAGAAGAAAGTTAGCCGGGCTCGTGATTTCTACCTGACTCTTTTTGAAGAGTTTCCGGCTATGATCTGGCGAGCCGACCAGGCAGGACGTTTCAATTATTTCAACCGGGCCTGGTTAGCTTTTACCGGCCGCTCTCTTGAAGAAGAAAAAGACCTGGGCTGGCTGGCCGGTGTGCCGCAGGCCGATCAGGAAAGGTTTTTAAAAGTTTACGGAGCAGCCTTAGCCGAGCGCAGGACATTTGAGATTGAGTTCAGACTGAAAAGGCATGACCAGCAATGGCGCTGGATTCTGTGTGTCGGTCGTCCATTCTCAGGGCTCGAGGACGAGTTTGCTGGTTTTATTGGCTCATGTTACGACATTACCGAAAGAAAAATGCAGGAAGAAAAGCTGGCAGAATTGGCCATGCACGACCCGCTGACTGGACTGCCGAACCGCCGCCTGCTGGAAGTCATACTGCCGCGGTTGATTGAAGAGACAGAACTGGGCAAGACCAGTGCCCTGTTTTTTATTGACCTGGATAATTTTAAAGAAGTCAATGATAATTTCGGACATCAGGTGGGGGATGAATTATTAATAGAACTCGGTCGCTGGTTGAAAAAGCAGCTCCGGGAAGGGGATTTGCTGGTCCGTCTGGGGGGGGATGAATTTGCCATTCTGCTGGATGGTCTCTCTCTTAAAGAAGCAGAAAATATAGCCAGAAGATTGCTGGAGTATACTGCCAATCATGAATTTAATATTCGTGCCAATGTTTTTAAGGTAAATTTCAGTATGGGAATAGCTTTGATTACTGATAAAACAACCGCGGAACAAATTATTGCTCGGGCTGACCAGGCCATGTACCAGGCAAAAATACAGGGGGGGAACCGCTATTTGATCTCGCCGTTATCATAAATTTCTGTTTGTTGAAGGCGAGGTCTTGGTGTTGTAAATTATAAGATAGTGAAATATCTCCAGCAGAACTTGGCTTTCTGATTAAAAAAACGGGAAAAATGTTTTTTTCCAGAAAAAAAGTCTGGAAGAATTCAAAACTTCTGGTTTTATCCTTCATCTTTATGTTCTTGTTTTTTGAAGTAAGGGGCCTGTGTTTTTCTGGAATAAGGCCTGCTTTAAAGTTGGGGGTGGGAAAAGCAGCTTTATTCGGAGCCGATTGTTACCGACAGGGTTGGAAAACTATTTTTAGCGGGGGGCTTACAGCCGAAATAAGTTTCTGGAAAAATTTTAACCTGGAAACCGGAGTAATGTTTTTGCCGGGAGGGGCCATCTACAAGTCAGGTGATGAGGAAACCGGGTACCAGGAAACCGTTTCTCTTGATTATGTGGACATCCCGTTGCTGGCCAAATATTACTTTTGGCAGAGAAAAAGCCTCAATGGTTATCTAGCTATAGGACCAGCAGTATTACTGAATATTGGTGCCAGGCTGGAAGTTGTTTCTGCGGGCGAGAAATTTTCAGTTAACCTTGATAGTCTCAAAGGCAAGGAGCTGAGTTTTAACCTAATGGCTGGGGCAGAACTTAAAACCGGGCCAGTTATTTTTCTGTTTGAACTGGTTTATAACCTGGGGACAAATTCTATTTCTCGAGAAGCTGAAGAAGAGGTGAGGAACCGGAGATTTCTCTGCTTTTTTGGCTTCAGGTTTTAAATTTCATTTTGGACTATATTTCTGTTTATTTTCCTGACAAAACTGGTCGGCTGCGGTAAAATTCCACCCGAATTCGGTCGTTAACTTCTTCCTCAATGACGGCCAGTTTAAGGTTTCCTTGATAGAGGTGTTTAGCATGCGCTCGGAGGTAAACCAGGCCCTGGTCGCATAAAAATTGCAACCACTGGCCGGTAGCTGTTTCGTCCATAACTTCTGGAGTTTCTTCCATCCAGGTTATCTGGTTTCTGGCTGTCAACCTTGTCTCCTGGGAAGACTGTCTTTTGGCAAACAGGTTAAGCCCCTGGTAAATTTCTAAAGGTGAAACAAAGGGAGACCATCTTTTTGCCCAGCGTTCATAGCGGTAGTAGAATCGTTGGTTGGTTTCCTTTATTCTGGGGTCAGCATTCATTTCCTGGATGAGGGCTTTTTTCAGTTCTTCAGCCGCTGTTTTGTAGGGACCAAAGACATCCAGGTTTACCTGGCGCAGGTAAGCAAACCAGCCCTTTGGTATCCAATAATCGCGGAATAGATAAGGCGAATAACCGGAGAAAAGCTGCACCCATTCATGAGACGGATAACCATGGAGGTTTAAAAAAACGTCTGGCAGCCAGTCTTTCATTATTTGCGCCCGGACCCTGGCTTCTGGAAGGAGGGGCTGGCTCAGGCCTACCTGATAACCAATGTCTACACCCAGGGCACTGTAACGTCCGGCATGTAAAGAATGAAAGGGCTCATTTTTCATTAGCTCCAAGGCTAGCCTGGCACCATCCGGGTTTTCCATGGGTTCAATGACCACGTTTATTTTTTTTAGAAGCTGTTGATAACTGTAATCCCGTCCAAGAAGCTCAGCAAATTTCAGAGAGTAATTAGTGGAAGAAACTTCATTAGCGTGCTGCCTGGCCAGAAGGTAAAGAACTGGTTTGAAAGTTATAAGCCTTGGCCGGGAAACGTATTTTTCTGCTGGAAGGTAGGCCTCAATGACCGGGACTGGCTGCCCCTCAAAAGAACGGCCAGCCTCATAGGGATGTAGCACCGGATATTTTTTCAGGGAAAGAGTAAGTTTCCAGCATTCCTCTGGCCCCAGGATGCGGTCGGTGGGTATAGTTTGAAAAGAAACAGCCTCGGGTTCTTTCTCCTTTAAAGGCAAAACGTTGAGGCTTTTTTCAACTGATATTTCCTGGTGAATGACTTTTATCCTTATTTTTTCTACTCCTGGGTAATTAAATGCTTCCTGTTCTACCCGGCTGTCTCGTAGCTCAGTGAACCTGTCCAGCAGGTCAGAAAGCAGTTTGTAATCTCTTTCATTTTCTAGCTGGACTTCCAGGCCTACAGAGTCCAGGATTTCGCCACTGGCATTATAGACTAGTTCATTAAGTCTCAGACTTTTAGGTTTTATAGGTCTGAATTCAAAAGTTTGCTGGGCAAGTGGCTGGTCAGCCACCTGCCATTTTATGGTCATAACCGGTTTTAAAGAAGAGAAATCTTCCAGCCTGAGGCTGATTCTAGGAGGTTTTCCTTCCCTGGTATGGATAATGGGAAAAACATTTCCAGGAGCCGAGGAACGGGAAGCATCTTTTGGTAACTCCACCTCATCACTGGGAAATTTGGTCAGGCCTCTTAAAAAATCAAGTGTGTCAAAATAGAGCTCATCGTGCAGAGCTTCGGTAGCACTGATTATTTCTTCGTCCAAGCCAAGCCGAAAATCTGGTTCACTGAGCCAGAGCTCCGCGGTGAGCTTTTTAAAATATGGCTGCTGGGCGAAAGTTGGTTCGAAACCGGTTTTCTTCAGGATAAAATCGCGTAAAGGTTTTAGTCCTTCTTCTTGGTAAAAATCCCAGATTTTTTCTAAATCAGTAGTCAGAGAACCGTCCCAGAGAATTTCCTGCCCCTGAACTGCTTTAAGCCAGCCAGTATTGATGAGTACTGTGCCCCAATCCGGCATGACGTGAAGATAAGGTATTTCTCTGGTTTGGGGAGAAAAGGATTCATGAAGCAGAACGTTGTTTTTATCGTCAAAGGCATAAACTTCGTAAACGGGTTCAGTTGAAGGTTTAATTTCAAAATCAATTTTTTCCAGCGGGAGGTTTAGTTCTTGTGAAATAATTTCATCAACCGGATAAAGTTCCTGCAGCCAACGGTAGGGGTCCTGATAGAATCTTTTAAGGCTCTCAACTGGGCTGTCGGTGAACTTAGCGCATCTTATGAGCATACGCTGCACGGGGCGATTTTTTAAAGAAGGAACTATTTTTTCCGTCAGCCAGAAAAAGCCTGGTTTATAGGCCGAAAGAACCTCAACTTCAGCGGTTAGGTTTTTTCCCATAAGCATCTTTTCTACAGCATTTTTAATCTGGGCCCTGACAGTGGGAGGTTCACTCAACCCCAGACTTATTTTCAGGGGGCCGGAACCAGCTGTAGTGGCTGGCAAAATTTTGTTTTGAATAAGCTTCAGAGCGTCATCAACTTCCCAGCTTAGAATTTTTTCCTTTTGGAATATTTCCTTACTTTCTCGACCGGCTTTAATAGTTAAGTTAATATTGTCCGAATTAAAGTTTGTCTTGAGGTATTTTTCCAGGTAGGTCTGAAACTCTGAATCTACTGAGGGAAGGAAAATTTCCACTTCCAGCCTTTCTAAGGCCTGGTTTTTCAACTTCAGAGCAGTTTCTTCCAGCTTCTTGAGGAAGAAAGCCCCAGCCGCGCCCTTTTCGCCGCCCAGGAATTTGTGGAAATCTTCTTTAATCCAGGAAATTTCAGGTTGTCCCTTAGCAAAATCTGTCAGATAGGGGAAACGCTTTCCCAAATACTCAAGGGTTTTTTCTAGTCCCGCTGGACTTTGGGAATAAACTACTATTATGTCAGAGGAACCAAAACCAGCAGGAACAACTCTTATCAGCCCCTGGTATGGTTTCAGCGGCGGGATTTTAAGCTGGCCGCTTTTCAATAGTTCCCGGGTGAAGAGGTTATTTCCGATTAGGAAAGGAGCAGTTAAAATTTTCGGATTTTCAACCTCTTTATCAAAAAGGGTTATGGGAAAAGAGCAGCCCGTGGTTTCCAGGGTAAGCCGGCTAGTGAGACTGGAAAGAGTCGTAGCTCCAAAATCCTCTGGAATAACCACGTAGGCTTCCAGGTCATCATTTAAACCATCTTGATTGCCATCAGCATAGATTCCTCTGGTCGTGAAGAGTTCTGTCAGGTCAAATTGTTTCCCTTTTTCCGGTGCCCGTCGGAATTCTTTAAAGGGCGGGGTTAGCAGCCTTTTAGAACTTCCAGGTCTTGGAAGCAGAACCCTGTCCTGTTGACTGCCGGAAATAAGTTTTAATTCAATTTCTGCACAACTAGGATAGGCAAGGAGGTCTGTTTTCATACCTCTGCTTCTCAGCCCGGAAAGAAGCCTGAGGGAGCTTAAGGCTTTCTGTTGGTCATCACCGTCGGAAAAATAAACATCGACGCTCATCCGGGAAATTTCTCCGCTGTTTTTATAATTCAGACCACTCAGGCCGGCTGGTATAACGTTTAAAGGCGGGAAAGAATATAACAGGCTTTTAACAACAATTTTGTTAAACTTTACTCCTGCTGCGCTTAGAAATTTATTGAGGTCTTCTTCAAACTTCAGAAAGGTAAAACCAGATTCCCTCCCCCAAACTTCCCAGAAATATGGCCAGCGCAAAAAATAGGATCGTCCGGTTTCCAGTAGTGTTTCCTCCGAGCCAGCTAGGAGTAAAAGGCCCTGGCTTCCCTGGTAGGAAAAAGAGAGAATCATGCCCTGATTCAGTTTGAGGCTGGTGGGGTCAATTTTTTCGTCCTTGAGAATTTTTTTGCTCAGGGTAAGGTTGTCACTGATGAGCACAAGTTTGCTTGCTGCCGATAAGTTTTTAGTTTCAGATTCTTTTTTAATCAGGTCAAAATAAACAGCCAGGCTTTCTAAGTTAGCCCTGGCGGCCAGTTCAGAAGCCAGTGAAATCTCTACGGCGGTAGGGTTATCCGGGATGATGATAGTAAAGTCCAGTTTGTCCACTAGCCCATCACCATCAGTGTCCAGAAGGAATTTGCCCGGCTGGTATAATTGGGACAGGCTGAAGACCTGAGCATGAGTTAATTGAGTAAACACGAAAATCAATATTCCGGATAAGGCTAAAGGGATTCGTCTGTTTTTTGTTTTCATGCAACTATTTTAACATCTGTTAAGTAACGGGTTAAGTAGAATGAAGTCAAGCTAATTTAACTGTAGGGGATATAAAGAAGGAAGAGCCAGCTTTTGAATGGTTAATCAAGATAAATTTTTCCTTGTAATTTTATGACCAGCTCTGGATAATAATGAGTGATAGTGATAAAAAAAGAAATAGACGACATGAAAGTTTTTAGCCAGGTGGGACGGGGCTTGCGATAGGGATTAAGTTTTTTAATTAGTTTTGAAAAAAAAATAATTAAGCTTTTGGGCTGGAGGTTTTAAAAAGATGAAAAAAAGAATTAGCCTGTTATTTAGCATAATCCTTATTTTGTTAAGTTTCCTTTTCGGCCAGGGCAAAATACCAGGCAGATTTTCTGTGCTGTCACCCGATAAAAGAGTGGAACTGGTGGTGGAACTGAAGAATCAGGTTACCTATTCTGTTTACTTTAATAAGAAATTGATTGTCAGTCCTTCACCTATTTCCATGACTATAAACAATGGAGCAGTTCTGGGCAAAAGAGTGATTTTAGAAAATCACAGAAGGAATAAAGTAGATGAAAAAATTATCCCGGTCGTTAAAGAAAAGAGAGCCATTATCAGAGATAATTATGAGGAGCTTAACCTTAAATTTAAAGGAAATTATGGCCTGATTTTCAGGGTCTATAATGATGGAGTAGCCTACCGATTCTATACTGGCTATCGGGTACCTATCAAAGTCAGGTCTGAAGAAGCCACCTTTAATTTTCCCGAAAACTATTATGTTTATTTTCCCTTTACCAGAGGGGTACATACTTCATTTGAAAGCAACTATACTTATCTGCCTTTGAAGGACATTGGACCAGACCGTTTTGGTTTTGCTCCTGTGGTGGTGGATATAACCGGAGGCCCAAAACTGGCCATTACAGATGTGGCTGTGGATGATTATCCGGGGATGTTTGTTAAAGCCAGCCAGCAGGACCAGCCAGGACTAGTGGGTTATTTTGCTCCTTATCCACTGGAAGAAAGGTTGCGAGAGAAAAGTGACCGAGAACTTGAAGTAGTCAGGGCCGCAGATTATCTGGCTGAAACAAAGGGCGGTCGGGAATTTCCCTGGCGCTTGATAGTCATTGCCGAAAAGGATGCTGATTTAATTGCTACTGATATCGTTTACCGGCTTTCTCCGCCTCTTGAATTAAAGGATACTTCCTGGATAAAGCCTGGTCGGGTAGCCTGGGATTGGTGGAATGCCAATAATATTTTTGGGGTTAACTTCAAATCAGGGCTTAACACCGACACTTATAAGTATTACATTGATTTTGCTTCCAGGCACGGGATTGAGTACGTCATTTTAGATGAAGGTTGGTCAGACCCGACGGACCTGTTTAAGATAAACCCGGAGATAAACCTGGAAGAATTGGTAAGGTACGGACAGCAGAAAAACGTTGGATTAATTCTTTGGTGTGTCTGGTACACCCTTGACCGGCAGATGGAAGCAGCGCTCGATTATTTTCAGCGCTTGGGTATCAGGGGGATAAAAGTGGATTTTATGAACCGCGACGACCAGAAGATGGTTAATTTTTATCGGCGCTGCGCAGCCGCCGCAGCTAGAAGAAAATTAATAGTGGATTTCCACGGAGCACATAAACCGGTGGGCCTGCGTCGGGCTTTTCCTAATATTCTGACTAAAGAAGGTGTCATGGGGCTGGAGTACAGCAAATGGACAAACACCGTTACTCCTGAGCATGATCTCTTGCTGCCTTTTATTCGCATGCTGGCCGGGCCAATGGATTATACTCCAGGAGCTATGCGAAACGCCCAGGAAAAACAATTTCGTGCAGTCTTTGACCAGCCCATGAGCCAGGGCACTAGGTGTCATCAGCTGGCCATGTATGTGGTTTATGAATCGCCTCTGCAAATGCTGTGTGATTCTCCCTCAGTCTACCTTAGAGAACCTGATATGATGGATTATCTAAGTCAAGTACCCACGGTCTGGGATGAAACTAAAGTCTTAGATGCCAAAATAGGCGATTATGTAGTTGTAGCGCGGAAAAACGGCCAGAAATGGTATCTGGGAGCCATGACCGACTGGACTGCTCGGGAGCTGGAAATCAAGCTGGATTTTCTGGAACCCGGCAAGACCTGGAAGGCAGAAATCTGGCAGGATGGAGTCAACGCCAGCCGATGGGCCAGCGATTATCTGCGCTACAGCCTCCAGGTTACGGCCGGCCAGACTTTCAAGCTTTCTCTGGCGCCGGGTGGAGGGGCAGCTATAATTTTTACTCCTGGTCTTTGATAGTGTTACGAATTATGAAATTAGTAACACTAAAGCTGGCCGGTTCGTTAAGAAAGAGAAGGTTTAATCAGCCAGGCAGTTAACGACTGTCCGGCTTAACTATGCCGGATAGGCTAGCTGACTATCAGACGTTGAACCTTGACATTTCCAGGTAGTTAAGGTAAATTGTAATCAATTTAGGGAACACAAGAGAATGGGTTATCAATAAATTAATACTATATATTGAGGTAATTTTAGTGTTTGAGCCTGACCATTTAACACTTAAAGCCCTTTCCATTTTCTTTATTCTGGCAACTTTATAACCAGGAATAAATTTAACCTCAAGCATGAAGAAATGAGAACTCTAAAATACTTTGTTGGTATATTTTTGGCTCTTTTTTTGTTAGTGGCCAGTCCGCCGGAATTTGGCCGGGAAAACCAATTTTTCCATGGTTATTTAATTCCCAAGCCAATCGTCAGGGTTGGATTATTAAAGAACCTGAAACAGGCCACTATAGCTTCCTCTTCAGGGATGAAGGTTTACGAAATAGGTCGTGTCTACCGCTTACTGGCTGAGGAAGCCACTGAGGTGATGGTAAAAGTTGAGAGAGAAATACTAACCGAAAAATTCACCTTGATTTTAGCTCAGGTTCAAAGCCGGACTGAAGCTGAAGTTATGGCCAGTAACCTGCAGGGAAAATTGCCAGGTCCTGTAATCATGGAAGAGAGGAACATTGGTGCTGATAATCTTTATCTCATTAAATATGGTGAATTCCTTACTCGCGGTCAGGCGCTGTCTTTTATCCATGAACTGGAAAAAACAGGGCTTAAAGATATCTGGATTCAAAGAGAAACAGTCAGCTTCCCAGAACCAGGTCAACTTATACTTCAAATTGATCACCGCCTGGTTACTCTCAGTGGCGAGAGCGATGTCTATTTTATTCCTGGCTCTCAGCAGAGTTATTTGAGTTTAAACGACAAGCCTTACCGGGGAATTTTTGTCTTGAAAAGAAACGGAAAGGGCCTGTCTCTGGTAAACATTCTTAACCTGGAAGATTATCTAAAAGGAGTAGTGCCCCTGGAACTTTCTCCGGGTACTTTCAATTCCTTAGAAGCTTTAAAAGCTCAGGCTGTAGCAGCTCGAACTTATGCCTTGAAAAACATCAGTCGCAACAAACAATTAAATTTTGACCTGACCGATACCCAGAGTTCTCAGGTTTATGGAGGCATGTCGGTAGAGCATCCGCTGAGCAATCGTGCTGTGGAAGAGACGGCAGGGGAAGTCATTGTTTATCGAGGGGAGCTGATTGATGCCCTTTACACCAGTACTTGCGGTGGGATGACTGAAAATTCTGAAAATGTTTTTTCCGGAAAACCCTTGCCCTATCTCAGGGCCACAAGCTGTTTTTATGAAAAACAAAAGGAATGGAATCTGGAGACAGCCTTGGGATACCCTTCAGTCCAAGTCAAAGGCCGTGACCTTCTACCTGAAGTGGCCGCAATTCTGGCCTTGAATATCTATCCACTGGATATGGACATAGACTATAACCGTCCCGCGGACCCTGAGGAAATTATTTCTTCTTTGGAAAAGATTTTGAGCTTCAGAAAATTGAACCTGGGGCAAATCAAAAGTGAAATTCTGGCTGGCGAGGAAACCGTTAGTTTTAGAAAGCTGGCTAGGCTGCTGGTGGAGTTTTTTGGTTGGCAGGAAAAAAGTTCACATTTTATTCTGGAAAGTGAAGTTCGGTTTATTTTGAAAAATTCACCGAACAGGAAAGAACTAAAGGATGGAGAAGCCAGAACGCTGGCTTATCTCCTTCAAGCTGGAATCTTTCCAGGTTATTTAGGAGAAGAAAACCTCAACCGGCCAGTGACCAGGGCTGAGTTCCTTTATGTTCTTAGAAAATCTCTCTTCTGGCTTGATGATTATTTTCGGGCTGGGACCTTTATCACGAAAAAAGGGCAGCTTTTGGAAGTTGAGGAAAAAACGGAAAAGAAATTGCTGAAATTATCAGATAAGCCCGTTTTAGTTCGTCAGCTGGAAGAAGGGCGTTTTATGGCTCGCCGGCTCACCCTGATAGGCGGAGAAAATATCAGGTGGCTAGAGCTTGCCGGGCAGGTGGTACTTCTGGAAGTTATTTATCCGCCCAACTCCAACGCTCTGGACCGAAATTCTCATTTTAATCGCTGGATGGTTAGGGTCTCAAGGGAGGACCTGGAAAAAAATGTTCTTCGATATTATCCAGCACTTGGCCGTCTGGTAGATGTAAGGGTATTGAAAAGGGGACCTTCCAACCGTGTAGTGGAATTACAGCTTGTTGGCACAAACCAAACAGTTACAGTTTTTGGCCTCAGGATAAAATGGGTGCTTAAACTCAGGGACACTCTGTTTTATGTTGACCGGGAATTCGGTCCGGAAGGCAATATATCACATTTTGTTTTCACCGGACGAGGCTGGGGACATGGGGTTGGCCTATGTCAGGTTGGAGCTTATGGAATGGGCCTGGCGGGGGCTACTTATAAAGAAATACTTGCTCATTATTACAGGAATACAAAGGTGGAAAAGATTCTGGAGAAGGTCTCCAGTTCTCAAAAATAAACATCCCGAGAGATGTTCAAGTGAGAAATTTCGTCAAAACCCTGGTTAACCTTTTCATCTTTTTAAACAGCTATTTTGCCGGGAAAGTTTTGCTTTTCCAGAGGCTAATTTTCGCTTATTTTCTGGTAATCACCAGAAAAAGTTTTTCTTAAATTTAAAATTAGATTTAAAATTTATATAGAAAGCTTTAGCAAAATTGTCTTCTCT
>JACIYK010000052.1 GCA_014359965.1 Candidatus Aminicenantota bacterium | reverse complement strand
ATAGCTCCTGCCATCTGTCGCTTAAAAAATCAACCTGGCCCCGCGGCACACCCACGTTAACTTCCAGAAAAAGAGCCCAGCTCAGCCCGGCTTTTTTCATGGCTTCCAGGTCCGCGGTCATTGCTTCTCGGCTTAAATTTCCATCCATGAAATACCAGTAAACACCAGGGCGGTATTCATCCGGTGGGTTCAGGAACCCCTGCTTCAGGGAAGATTTTTTAGGTGCCGAACAGGAGGCTCCGAGGAACAGGCACAGCACAACGAGAAAAAGAGCCGTCGAAAAGATAGCCCGAAGATTTTTGCTTAAAGTTTTTAAACTGTTTCTTTTTACTTCAGGATTCTTCAGCCCGCCATTTGTTTTTACCCGAGCGCTCATTTTGCTTTTCCTTCTCTATTTTCTTATTTTCTTATCTTTCTTTTTACCGCCAAAGTAAATATTTTGCCAGCACTTTTTTATCTGCTGTTTTCTACCATCGGCTGGCGTTCTCCGAAGGTTCAATTTTATCTTGCCCTGCCAGTTCCACTGGAATTAAAATGAAAACCGCTGGTTGAATTGGTTTTACATGACTAAAGTCTTTTCAAAGCTTAAATTTTTGACAGGAGGAAAGAAAATGACCGGAGCAGCCACAAAGGTATTCAGACAACAATTTGCCGCGGTCCTTCTGGCGATAACACTTTTTTTAACATTCGTAACACCAGGCCTGGCCGGGCAGGCCCCGAAACCAGAAGCCCAGCTTCCTTCTACCCCGGCCCCCGAAACCGTTAAAGTGGGGCTTTTCGGCATCGGGCTAAACACTTACTGGGGTCAGTTTCCTGGCCTGCGGCAACGGCTGGAAGGCTATCTGAAAAATATTGAAAAAGGGCTCAGCTCAACCCGTGGCTGCGAGGTGGTGTCAGCCGGCCTGGTGGACACGGTGGAGAAAGCCCGGCAGGCTGCGGCTCTCTTTAAATCCAGTAACGTCCGGATAATTTTTCTTTATGTTTCAACCTACGCCCTGTCCTCAACTGTTCTGCCTGTGGTGCAGGAAGCTAAAGTGCCGGTGGTGGTACTCAACCTCCAGCCGGCCGCAGCCATTGATTACCAGTGGTTTAACGCTCTGGGCGACCGCGGGAAAATGACCAGCGAGTGGCTGGCCTTCTGCCAGGCCTGCTCCGTTCCAGAAATCGCCAGCGTTTTCCACCGCGCTGGCGTAGATTTTCACCTGGTTACAGGAACGCTTGACGACCAGGAAGCCTGGCAGGAAATAAACGAGTGGGTGGAGGCTGCCCGCGTGGCTGATATCCTTCGCCACACCAACCTGGGAATTCTCGGTCACTACTACAACGGCATGCTTGACGTTTACTCAGACCCCACTCAGTTAGCCGCCAGCCTCGGTCTGCACATTAAGTTCCTGGAAATGGCTGAACTCCGGGAATTGCGGAAAAAAGTCACCGCCAGAGAGGTTGAAGAAAAAATCCAGGAAATGCAGCGCGCCTTTAACATCCTGCCCGAATGCTCCCGGGCTGAGATTGAAAGAGCGGCCCGCACGGCCTGCGCCCTGGACCGTTTGGTAGCGGAAAAGAAACTCGGCGCCGTGGCTTACTACTACGAAGGAACCCCAGGCAGTGAAGATGAAGACATCATCACTTCCATGATTGCGGGAAATTCGCTGCTCACCGCCCGCCACGTGCCCATGGCTGGAGAATGCGAGGTCAAAAACGCCGTGGCCATGAAAATTATGGATGCTTTTGGCGCTGGTGGCTCTTTCACTGAATTCTACGCCATGGATTTTAAGGAGGGTGTGGTCCTCATGGGCCACGATGGCCCCGGTCACGTCGCCATCGCTGAAGGTATGCCTCTGCTCAAACCGCTGGGAGTGTTTCACGGCAAGCCAGGTAAGGGTCTGTCTATAGAGATGAGGGTCAAGCACGGACCGGTGACTCTGCTGTCTGTGGTCCAGACCAGAGATGGTCAACTTAAACTCCTGGTGGCGGAAGGTGAATCAGTGCCAGGGCCAATTCTGGAAATCGGTAACACCAACAGCCGTTATAAATTTCCGCAGGGGGTAAAAGGTTTCGTGGAAGCCTGGAGTAAAGAAGGGCCAGCTCATCACTGCGCCGTTGGTATCGGTCACATCGCTTCCAAAATCCAGAAGTTAGCCGCCATCCTGGGCTTGAAATTTGTCCTGATCTGAGAGAAATTGCCTCTTGTATAAAGCCTTTTTCTGGAAAGCCACGGAAAATGATTTGAGCTAGCAATTCTCCTGCTAAAAGAAGAAAAAACAAGGATCTGGGATTTAATGCTCCGCTCTGGGACCTGCTTTCAACGCTGAGTACCGACCCTTACTTTGATTTCGACGGCGATGGCTGGGTGGCTGGTCCCAACCTGCCAGCCTCTGGACGGACAAAAATACTCTATCTATTCAAGGACTATCAGGAAGGAGTCCCTGGACCCGCGGTTATTGATACTATGACACCGGGCGAGGTCTGGTCACTCATCTCAGACGCCCTGCTGGAAGAAATTCTGGGCATTTCCTTAATCCGGGCCGAAGCCGAAAGAATCGGGGTTGTGCCTCTTAAAAAGTAAACTAAAAACCGCTCAATTCAATTCGCATTAGCAAAAAGGGGATTTATATAGGCAAGCAGAAACAAAATAAAAAGTTTTAGACGGTGTTTAAAAGTTGAGACCGAAAATTATTAATCATCTGTCTACTTTTCAAAGATTTAATTTGACACAAAACAGGCATTTTGATAGCAGTATTAAAAGAAAGAAATCTAACATCTCTGTCGGGGTAGAGGTCTGGGAGTTAAGAGAAAAAGAAACAGCTCGGGTAAACAGCACTAGAGACACCTGGTTAGGCTTCTTTCTATTGTCCAAAATTAATTTGCTTTTTAAAAACGAGGAGGAATCATGAGCAAGAATTATGAAAGCTTCCTTAACCAGCTAGTGGAAAGCTATGGCAGCTGGTTTAAAGACGAAGAATTGTTAAAGGCTGGCCGAATGACCAGAAACCTTTATCCTTACACCCATATTTTTTCCCCCATTCAAATAAACCGAATAACAGTCAAAAACCGCCTGGTAATGGGGCCGATGGGCAATATTTCTATGGCCGAAGAAATGGGGCGTCCCAGCCAGAAAATGGTTAAATATTACGCCGAAAGAGCTCGTGGTGGTGTTGGTTTGATTACCACCGGTCTGGTCCCAATAAGCCACTATATAGACCCTTCTGTCACTGAACCTGGAGACCGCAGCTATTTTCCGCGAATCGACCGCTCCCGGACAGTCTTTGCTGGCTGGCGCGACATCACAGAGGCTGTTCACAGCTATGGGAGTCGTATCTTTATCCAGTTAACCCCTGGTTTAGGGCGAGTGGGCTCACCTGAGTGTTTAATTAAAAAATTTAAACTGCCGATTTCAGCTTCCTGGAATCCGAATTTTTACATTCCGCAGGTTCCCTGCCGGCCCCTTGGCTTTGTTGGACTCAAAAAAATAATAAAAAATACAGGCCAGGCAGCTGCTGATGCCAGAGCCCTCCTGTTCGATGGTGTTTATCTTCATGGACACGAAGGTTATTTCTTAGAACAAATGACCAACCCCGCTTTTAACCGCCGCAAGTTCGGGCGCTATGCTAACTGGCAGGCTTTTGGCCTGGACCTGGTAAAGGAAATTCGAGATAGAGTTGGACCAGATTTCCCGATTATGTACCGTATCGATCTTTCTTTAGCTCTCAATGCCACCTACGGAAAAAAAATGGAGAAAATTCATCCTCTAAGGAAATTTAAGAACGAGCGGACGGTAGCTCAAACCCTCGATTATATGAAAAACCTGGTTAAAGCTGGTGTGGATATTTTTGACGTGGACCTGGGCTGCTACGACAACTGGTGGTTGCCCCATCCGCCAATCTCCATGCCTCCGGGGTGTTATCTAGCGGTAGCCAGGCTGGTAAAGGAATACTTCAAGGAAAATAATATCAGGGCCAACACTGGATTAGAAGTTCCGGTCGTGGCGGTGGGTAAGCTTGGATATCCTGACCTTGCAGAAAAAGCTCTCCGGGAAGGCTTCTGTGATATGGTCATGCTGGCTCGTCCCCTCCTGGCTGACCCTGACTGGCCTAAGAAAGCTTACGCCGGCCGGGTTGAGGAAATAATTCCTTGTATCGGAGACCAGGAAGGCTGTATTAACGAGTTCATCGAAGGTGGCCACCCCCAGTGTTCCGTTAACCCGCGAACCGGAAATGAAGACCTGCTACCACCCGAACCCGCGCCTGCAGCCCACAAAAAGAGAATTGCAGTGGTAGGGGGAGGCCCGGCCGGAGTGATGTGTGCGGTCACCGCTGCTCGTCGTGGCCATGAAGTTACCTTATTTGAAGCTCGCGACCGGTTGGGCGGAATGCTCATTCCAGGTGGAGTTCCTAAAATAAAATATGACCTTATAAACTACGTTGATTATCTGAACCGGGCTGCTGAAAAAGCAGCTAAGAACTATGGCCTTAAAATTAAGTTTAATCAAACGGTTTCCCCGGAATTTCTTAAAAATGACAACTTTGATAGTCTGGTCATTTGCGTTGGCGGCCAACCCCTCAAACCAGACCTTCCTGGAATTGACCTGCCGCACGTGGTTCAGGCTGTGGATTTGCTCTGGAATCCAGGCCTGGCTGACAAAAAGGATAGAATTGTGGTGGTTGGGGGTGGAGCAGTTGGCTGCGAGGTGGCCTATTTCCTGGCTTATGAACTTGGAAAAGAGGTTACGGTGATTGAAATGCTACCTTATTTTATGAAAGGAGCCTGCACAGCCAACCGGGGTCACCTCATTCACTACTTTGAACGTCAGGGTGTTAAGCTGCTCAATTGTACAAAACTCAAAGAAATAGTCCCTGACGGCCTGGTAGCCACTCAGATTCAATCCAAGAATATCCCCGATCCTTATGCCGTCTGGAGGCCGGTCCTTCCTGAAAACATCAAGAATCCTTTTGAAAAACCAATTAAGGGGCCGGTCATGGAACTGAAGATTCAAGCAGACCTGGTAGTTCTGGCCATGGGACTGCGACCTAATGTTGAGTTCTATTATCGCTGTTTAGAAATTCAGGCGGCTCCTGAAATTTACAATATTGGAGACTCCTTCTGCCCTGGCCGGGTGTATGAAGCAGTTAAAGCCGGTTACAACCTTGGCCAGAGTCTCTGATTAAAGGAGTAACCAATGAAAGAAACTAATATGGAATTAACAGCTGAGGAAAAAGAAATTCTGGAAGGCAAAAAAGGTGAAACTCTGCGTAAGGTAATGGAAACGATAGTCAGGTTCGGCCAAGCTTTTGGGGCCCACCGACTCATTCCTCTCACTCACCGTCCTCACCTGGTGACCTCGTTTGGGGCAAACAGCATCAAGCCCTATTATGCTATTATTAATGAACTTATCGCTTCTAGGCTTAAAACTTTTGACCTCTTTACAGTCGATCCGCGACCTTTTGACTATGAGAATTTACCGGTGACGTTGATTGAAAAAATACTTTTCAGCTTCATCTTTGGCAAGCAAAAAGACTATGAGCAACAACTTAAAAAATTAGGTCTTGAGAATGAGGAAGCTTTTACCTGTGCTTGCTACCTACCTGAAGTAGGTAATATTCCACACCGCGGTGATATCCTGGCCTGGTCTGAGTCTTCTGCAGTGGTCTATGCCAACTCAGTGATCGGAGCCAGAACCAATCGCAATTCAGCCGGAATTGATATTATGTGTAATATCGTGGGTAAAGCTCCCGAATATGGGCTGCTGACTGACGAGTGCCGACAGGCTGACTGGCTGATTGAGCTAAAAACCAAAAAATTGCCCAATGCCCAGATCCTTGGCAGTGCTATTGGTCTAAAGGTAGTGGAAGAAGTGCCTTATATTACCGGACTCTCTGAATACCTGGGAAGCGAATTGAAGCCGGAAGTTCTGGATTACTTAAAAGATATGGGTGCAGCCAGTGCTTCCAATGGTGCGGTAGGCCTTTATCATGTAGAAAATCTGACCCCAGAAGCCAGGGATTTTGGCCGGAAGTTGCTTAAACCAAATATTAAAACCTATGTCATTGATGACGCCGAGTTAGAGCGGGTTTATCAATCATATCCACTGCTCTGGAAAAAGCCAGCCAGAAAGCCATTTCTTTGTTTTATTGGCTGTCCTCATCTGAGCCTAAACCAAATAGAACAATGGGTCAATCGGTTAGAAGAAGAACTTCAAAAACGCAGGCTCAAAAAAACTCCGGTCCCGGTAATCCTTTGTTCGGCACCTGGGGTCATTAAAGAATTCAAGAAAAATGCCCCGACTGGCTTCAAAGAAAAGGGAATCAGGCTGACTGCCATCTGCCCGCTGATGTACATGAACAATCCGCTTTGCGCCAGAAAACCGATTGTTACCAATTCCAACAAACTTCGCACCTATTCCACAGCCCGGTTTTTCCCGGATGAAGAAATTATCAGGATTATCTTTGAGGGCTTGCAGTGAAGGAGGAGACAATGAATAAGGTTTTCAAAGGAAGAGTAATAGTAGCCGGTAACTTAAAGGGCGAAGCCCTGGTCAGCCATAGAGGTTTTAACACCCTCGCCTCGTTTCAGAAAAGTTTGGTCACAAGAGCCAAAATAGCTCGCTGCTCTGACCAGGACAACAAAGACCTTTACCAGAAAGTGATGACTGGAAA
Organism: Candidatus Aminicenantota bacterium; assembly: GCA_014359965.1. Classification (GTDB taxonomy): domain Bacteria; phylum Acidobacteriota; class Aminicenantia; order Aminicenantales; family Saccharicenantaceae; genus Saccharicenans. The sequence goes on along the minus strand of JACIYK010000052.1, from coordinate 6,623 downwards.
AATACTGTGCCTTCCCCAAACCGTCGGTTCTACAACTGGAGGAATGGTAATTCTGACTGTTGCCCAGATGGGTTTACATCCAGCAGCCATGCTTTTCTCCAAACCGATAGACTCTCTGGCCGCGGCCGGGATTATAATGACCGATGTCTGGTTAAATAAAAAAATCATCACCTTAGACTCTCTGGGCGATGATTTTCTACAAACAGTTAAGAGCGGTCAACTGCTGGAAATTAACGAGGAGGGAGAAGTAAGAATTTTAGATAGCTAAATCTTATTCCCGTTACAACACTCAAAGCCTTAGATGGCCTAGATGGCCACAAGCTGGCCAGGTAAGGAAAAAATGTTTAATCTTGTAATTTTAAGGCAGGAAAAATCCAATGAGGAAATTGGGGGAGGTTAAGTATGGAAAGCAGGCAAAATTTTCTCCGGGGACAAAAGTCAGAAATAAAAAAGCGGACTGAAGGTAACTGGCTGGCCTGGCTGAACCTGTTTGGCTTCTTAGGGATGGTAGCAGTAAATTACCTAGCTAACGCCCTGCCCATCAACAACCTGGACACCGGCCAGCTTTCAGATAAATACCCTAACCTGTTTGTGCCAGCCGGTTTCACTTTCTCCATCTGGGGCGTTATTTATCTGCTGCTGGCTGTTTTTATTTTCTTTTCTCTGAAGCAAGTTATCACCGGGCGGGAAGTTTTTCAGGCTTTTAAGCGATTGGGCATCCTGTTTTTCCTGACCTGTCTGGCCAATGCGGCCTGGATTTTCGCCTGGCACTATGAAAAGCTAATCCTCTCCTTGCTGGTGATGCTGACCCTCCTTACTCTGCTCATTATAATCTACCAGCGGCTGGACAGGCGCCCTTATGATGAAATTCGGCGTGATAAGTTCCCGGCCAAACTTCCCTTCAGCATCTACTTAGGCTGGATTTCGGTAGCCACAGTGGCCAACACCACAGCTGTGCTGGTCGGCTTCAACTGGAACCGTTTCGGCCTGAGCGAGCAGTTCTGGACCGTGATCCTGCTGGCTATGGTCCTTATCTTGAGCCTAATCTTTATCTTCAAGAAAAAAGATTTTCTTTTCCTCTTGACCATCTTCTGGGCTCTCCTTGGTATCCTTTACAAAAGGATTCAAGACGTCGCTTCAGCCGATCGGGCGGTAGAAATCGCTGTGTTGGTTTCTGTAGCTATCATCTTTCTAATTTTAATTCTTAGGGTCAGTCATTTGATAAAAGCAAGGCAGTAGATTCAACAATCGGAAAAATCAAGAATTTTACTTGTTATTTTTGTATCAAATTAACTTGACAGAGACCCGAGAGCTGGTTTATTCGTAATATCAGGAAGGAGGGAGGAAAAATGAAAAAACTGCTGTCTACTTTTATCATTTTCGTCTTTTTGCTTGCTTTCCCTGGCCTGGCGGATAAGACAGTCAGGGACCCCGAAGAAGCTACCCACATCCTGGTGGGTGAAGTGACTGCAGTTGAAGGATATTATGATTACAACGAATACGGCGATTACCTGATTTTTAGCCGGGTCACGGTTCGGGTGGACAAAGAGTTAAAAGGAAAGGCAGATAAATTTGTCTCCTTCACGGTTGAAGGCGGTGAGGTCGGCGAAATAGGGCTTCGCGTTTCCAACACTCCGGTCTTTAAGAAAGGTCAGGTCCACAAACTGTACTTAAAAAAGCTAAACGGTTTATATAAATTTTTAAAGCAGGAAAAAATCAAACCTGAAGCTAAACCTCAAACTGAATGCTGCACTACCTTCGCTAAATGGCCATCCAACACTGCATCTTTTTATTTCAACCCGAATTGCAACGATATGAGTTCAGATTGCACCTGGGGGGAGATAGACCGGGGTTCAAGCAGCTGGCAACCTGTTTTTAACTTGGTCATCGCTGGCAACACTTCCATGACCAAAGTACGGCAGGATTATCAGAACATAGTCTTCTTCAGGAAAGCCAAGGGTGGTAGCACCATTGCCGTCACTTACACCTGGTACAACAGGACTACAGGTATCATCCTTGAATTTGACATGATGTTCTACGACGGGTGGAAATACTTCAGCCTTGATAATAGCTGCCCATCTGCCTGCAACGGCGGTTTTTACCTGAGCGTGATTGCCGCCCACGAATTCGGACATGCCATCGGACTGGACCATAACGACTGCACTAACTCCATTATGTACCCTTATGCAGATTACTGTGATTCTGTTCTGGTTCAGAATGTGGACATAACCTGTGCCGATACAATCTATTGACAGCAACAGCGCAGATAACCCCAAAGCAGCCAAAAGAGTTATTTATACTCGGCAAAATGATCCTGCGCAGAACAATAAAAAAAATTAATGGTCTGTAATCGTGGAGGTAAATAATAAAAACTTTCACTGTTCAGATTCAGCAAGCCTTGGCCAGTTTGGGCATTTTCCCACAGCCCATCTATAAGCTGCCATAATTTTAGGACAGCCTTAAGGAATAATATATGAAAGCAAATAAGTTATTCTCTTCAGCCAGACAAATAAATCCCGCCAGGTGTTTATGACTTTTACCTTTTCTTTTTTAATTTAACCACTTGCTCTGCTACACGCTTTAACACCTCATGTCCCGCCCTGGCTTAGTGTTGGTTAAGTTCCTGGTCAAGGCTGACTTTTTCCCTTTTTAATGCTGTCTCTCTATATCAGTTGGATAAAAAATAAGATAAAATTTTAATGCTGGAAGGTGCAAAAAAAATGACCCCAGACCGAAAAAAAGAAGGAGTCCAGAAGACATTACCGGACCGCAACCGCTTTCAGCTTTTGCGTGAAGAAATCTCCTGCCTCCTTCCTGAAGCCATGCTCAAAGATTTTTACTCTGCTCGGGAAAGGCTGGTTCGGCTTCTGACCTCAAACCTTCCCCGAAAAAACCCAGCTCGGGCAGAAGAAATCCTGCTCAAGCTGAAGGAAAGGTTGGAAAAATCTGCGGAAGAAAAAAGAGCCCGGCAGCGAAAAAAACCCCGTCTTTTCTATCCACCCGAGCTTCCCATAACTCGCTACCGCCAGGAAATTGTGCAGGCTATTAAAGAGAATCCGGTGATAATTGTCTCTGGGGAAACCGGCTGCGGTAAAAGCACCCAGCTGCCGAAAATGTGCCTGGAAGCTGGCCGTGGTCTGGCCGGGAAAATAGCCTGCACCCAACCCCGCCGGCTGGCGGCCATAACCATTGCTCAGCGGCTGGCTGATGAGCTCCATCAACCAGTGGGAAAAGCTGTTGGCTTTAAGATTCGCTTTCAGGACCGCACCTCCCCTGAATCCTACATAAAAATTCTGACTGACGGCATGCTTCTGGCTGAAACCCAGGGAGACCGGCTTCTTACAGAATACGATACCATCATCATAGACGAAGCTCACGAGCGCAGCTTGAACATAGATTTTTTAATCGGGTTATGCCGTCACCTGCTGCAAAAACGTCCGGAGCTAAAACTTATTATCACCTCGGCCACCCTAGAAGTAGAAAAATTTGTCCGAGCTTTCTCTAATCCGCCTGTCTTTAAGGTAAGCGGCAGAATGTACCCGGTGGAAGTCATGTACTTTGAAACCGATTCCCAGAGTCGAAAAAAAGAAGAACCTGATTATCTGGACCTGGCAGTGGAAGCAGTGGATTTTCTCAAGAAAGAAAAACCGCCAGGGGACATCCTGGTTTTTATGCCAACTGAGCAGGACATCCTGGAAACCTGTCAGCGCCTGCAGGGCAAACATTATCCAGATACGGTTATTTTGCCACTTTTTGCCCGGATGCCAGCTCATCAGCAAAGGCAGATATACACTATCAAGCAGGGCAAAATTGTAGTGGCTACTAATGTAGCTGAAACTTCGCTGACCATTCCAGGAATTCGTTATGTCGTGGACACCGGGCTGGCCAGAATTTCCCAGTACCAATCCTCTTCTGGCATCCACAGCCTGCCCATCCTGCCCATTTCTCAGGCCAGTGCAGAGCAGCGCAAAGGTCGCTGCGGCCGAGTGGCCGAAGGTCTTTGCCTGCGGCTTTATTCAAAAGAAGATTTCCAATCCCGGCCCGAGCATACGCCACCGGAAATTCTGCGCAGCAACCTGGCGGAGGTCATCCTCCGCATGCTGGACCTGGAACTTGGCGACCCGCTGAAGTTTCCTTTCATCGACCCGCCTTCGCCGAGAAGTGTGCGGGACGGATACCGCATTCTTGTGGAGTTGGGTGCAGTCAGTCAGAAAGAAGGTGGGAGATATGAGCTTACGGCCCTGGGACGGAAAATGGCCCAGCTGCCCCTCGACCCGAGGCTTTCTCGGATGCTCCTTGAGGCTGAAAAGCGCGGCTGTTTGGAAGAAGTGGCCGTCATTGCTGCGGCTTTGAGTATTCAGGACCCGCGACTTCGACCTCTGGAAAGAGCAGCGGACGCCGACCGTGTCCAGTCAGTGTTCCAGCATTCTGATTCTGATTTTCTGACCTTCATCAACATCTGGCAGGCCATGAAGGCTGCTGTCACCAGCGCCGCTTCCAGTTCAGCCACCTCAGCCCTGAAAAAATTCGCCCGCGATTACTTTATGTCCTACAACCGGCTTCGGGAATGGCAGTTTGTCTATGAGCAAATCCTGGAAATTCTGAAAGAGCAGAAAATAAAAATCCGGCCTGAAAAATCCCAATTAGCTGCCCAGGGAGACTCTGACCGCTACTCAGCCATCCATAAATCCATTTTGAGCGGGTTCATTTCCCACCTGGCTGCTCACAAGGAAAAAAACCTTTATGAAGTGGCCCGCGGCCAGGAAGCCATGCTCTGGCCAGGTTCGGCTCTGTTCAAAAAACCAGCTTCCTGGGTGGTAGCCGCAGAACTTGTCCGCACCAACCGTCTCTATCTGCGCACCACAGCCCGCATCAACCCAGCCTGGGCTGAAGAATTAGCTCCACATCTTTGCCACTATTCCTACGCAGACCAGTACTGGGATGTAAATCGCGGCGAAGTCAGAGCCAAAGAAATAGTCAGTATCTTTAACCTGACCATCATTTCTGGCCGCGATGTTCCTTTTGGCCCACAGGACCCCAAAATTGCTCATGAAATTTTTGTGGAAGAAGCCCTGCTCAAAAACCAGGTCAAAAAAAAGTATGATTTTCTGGAGCATAACCATCGGCTGGTGAATAAAATCCGGTTGCTCGAAGAAAAGCTCCGTCAGCGTAACATCCTTATTCCAGAGCACTATCTTTTTGATTTTTATTCTGGTCGTCTTCAGGGGGTCTACAACCTTGAAGGACTTGAGCAGCGAATAAAGAATGCCGGTAATGATAGTTTTCTTCGCTTTAAAGAAGAAAATCTTTACCTGACCAGGCCACCTGAAGAATTGGTGAGGCAGTATCCTGACCTTCTTAAAATTCTCGGACATACTTATAAACTCCGCTACCGTTTTGCTCCTGGCGAAGAAGATGATGGAGTGACGGTGGTGGTGCCACGCAATCTGGTGGAGACTATTCCGGAAGAACTCCTTACTTGGCCAGTGCCGGGGATGATGAAAGAGAAAATAGAAGCCACCCTCAAAGCCCTGCCTAAAGAATACCGAAAACTTCTGCAGCCCATCTCAGAAAAAGCTAAGTTTCTGGCTAAAGAACTAAAGCCCTCCAGCGTTTCGTTTTTCACCGCTCTCTCTGTTCTCATTAAAAACAAATTAGGTGTAGAAATTCCCAGGACAGTCTGGGACAAGCTGGAAATCCCACGCTACCTTAAAATGCGCATCTCAGTGGTAAATGAAAAAGGCGAAGAAATTTTATGCGGCCGCGACCTGGCCTTTCTGCGTCAGATGCTTAGTGCCAAAGGAAAAAAGCCGGCAGAAGAAGAATCACCGGGCTGGCAGGAAGCCAGGATTAAATGGGAAAAAGAAGAACTTGAGAGCTGGGAAGAAAACTTTCCAGAAATTCCAGAAGAAATTGCCATAGATGATTTTTTGAAAGCTTACCCAGGTCTTCATGTTGAAGGGAAAAAATTAAAACTCAAGCTTTTTAAAGACAAAAATGAAGCCCATAACTCTCACCTTCAGGCCATAGAAGCCATCCTGACTGGCCAATTTCAAAAAGACTTAAACTTCATAGAGCGCAGCTACGGCTGGCTTGAAGAAGTAAGACCGGTCCTTTTATTTTTTGGTGGTGAAAGCGCTTTGAAAAATAGCCTCCTTAGCCGGGTGAAAAAGGAAGTCTTTCAGAAGAATTTCCGGCGGCTGGAAGAGCTGCAGCGCTTCATTAAAGAAAGAGCTCTTAAAGAGCTTTTTGAAAAAAGCCATCTGCTTTTCACCTCTGTGCTGGAAACCCTGCAGGAATACCGCCGGACAAGAGAAATTATCCAGAGCATTGAAGAAGAACATAAAAAACTAAAGGTTACTTCTACCATGTCAGCCATTCTTAAAGAAGAACTGGAACGTCTGCTGCCGAGAAATTTCTTGGCTATCTATCCGCTGGAGTTTCTGCTTCAGTTGCCGCGTCTGGTGAAAGCTCTGGGAGTCAGAGCAGAAAGAGCGCGGCTTTCGGCTGAAAAAGACCGGGCTAAAGCGGCCCAGATAGAGCCGTTTGTACATCGGTATCGCCTCAGGGACGTCGTCGAGCCTCTGCGAGAGCACCTCCGCGCCGCGATACAAGCAGGCGAT
>JACIYK010000051.1 GCA_014359965.1 Candidatus Aminicenantota bacterium | reverse complement strand
GCATATTGATGACGGTCAGGCTTAAGGAGAATGGTATGAAGAGTGGAAACAAGAGGGATTCTCAGGTCTCTGAGCAAGGCAAAAAGGTAATTGCCAGCTGGACCACCAAAAATCCCGAATTCATGCTGTAAACAGGCAATATCAGCACCATTTATATTCAGGAAATCAGCAGCCTGATGATAGGTGCTAATATCTTTTTCTATTATTTCGTATCTCACTCGTGGGGGATAATTGTAACCACCTTCAACGTCGGTTACAGGGATGGCAAAACACTGAACCCCTTCAAATTGGCTGGCTATGGATTCACAGAGGTCAGTGGTAAAGGTGGCTATACCACAGCGCCGGGGAAGATAGTTGCCAATGAAGGCAATCTTGCGAGTTCTTCGCCGCGGCTGCTCTAACTCTTCACTGTAGATTTCTTTGACCTTCATCCCCATACCTCCGTGTTAATCTATTTTTTTTCTCTAATTTATAAGATTTTGAATGTTAAGGCAAAAAAATTGGGGTAAATTCAAAAAATTGCAAGGGAATAAAGAAAACCAGAAAATTAAACTAATAGTGAAAATTTTAGCAAATTTCAAACTGTTTTCAAAGGACAGCAAATTCTCTCCTTATTAGCATTTATTCTTTTTTTAGTTTTTTCTTTATCTTTAGGCTTTATTTTTCGTTCTTTGAAAAAAACTGTATTTTAAGGAAGAGCGGGATAAATATTGAAGACTTTTCGTCCCGCCAGGAACGAGAACCGCCCCATGAAGTTTCTCTTGATTTTGAACTGGCTGGATGAAATTAAGATGGCAGGAATAAATTGTTTATTTTTTGCCCCAGGCTGAGATTATTTGAGGGTAATAATTAACCAAAATTCACTTTTCCGGGCCAGGAATGTTAGAGGAATTTTGCCGGGTAGAATAAAGAAAATAGGGCGGTATGCGCAGAAAGGAGTTCAAAAGAAGGATTAAAGCTAAAGGGAATAATGGGGTTAAAGAAAGCATCAGAAAAGGATTTAGCCTAAATTTTCCCATAATCTTTTCTCCCTTTTTTCTTACCTCAGGAAGAAAGGATTTTAGCGGTGAAAAAAAATTGAATGGATAATAAAAACAGCCGGAGCTGAGGCGGATTTTTTCTTTCATGGTCTGGAAAGAAACACTTTAAAGGTAATGCCTGAGGCAAGCTTATGAAAGTTTCCGTCATGAAAGGAAAACCTAGCTGAAGTTTAACTACTATTCTTATGAGAAGTCTTTCACCAGGAGCCTGCTCTTCGGGCTGACTCTTATCTGCTTTCTAATAAGTTTCGGTTAGAACAGAAGAGAACTATTCAGACCGAAAAAGGGTTAAAGAAATGACTTAAATTTATGACTTAAACTTCTCTAGCTCCCCGCCGGTTCAAGAGGTAGATGAAAAAGGGTGCACCAAAAGCGGCTGTTATAACGCCAACTGGAATTTCTGCGGGCGAAAAGATAGTCCGGGCCAAAAAGTCGGAGTAAAGCAGGAAAACGCCGCCAGCCCAGGCTGAGTAAAAGAATAGGCGGCGATGGTCAGGCCCGATCAAGAGCCTGATGGTATGAGGAGTGATGAGCCCGACAAAGCCAATTATCCCTGCTACGGAAACAGATAAAGCAGCGAGAAGGGTGGAGAGAAAAAGGAATATTCTTCTGATACTTTTTACCGGACAGCCGAGAGAGGCGGCCACTTCATCACCCAGGGACAGAAGGTTCATCTGTGGGGCAAGGAAGCAGGCAGCAACCAGAGCCAGGAGCACATAGGGCAAAAGGACCAGAACCTGAGACCACCCAGCCAGGGAAAAACTTCCAAGCAGCCAGAAAACGGCTTGTTCGTAGGCATCAGGGCGACGAAATATCAAAAAAGAAGTAAATGCTGAGGACAGAGCGCCTGCGGCAATGCCGGTCAGCAAAAGTGCTTCTGAGGTACGGAAGCGACGCCGTTCAGATATCAGATAAACGGCCGTTACCAGAGCCAGACTGGTGATAAGAGCCATCAGGCCGGAAGAGGAAAAGCCAGGGAGCGTCAGCTTAAGCCCGAGCTCACCGGCCAGGACCGCTCCCAGAGCGGCTCCAGAAGAGCTGCCTAAAATAAAGGGGTCGGCCAGAGAATTCCTGAAGTAGCCCTGCAGGATGGCTCCAGCCAGTCCGAGGCTGGCACCCACCAGGAATGACAGAAGAGCCCGGGGCAGACGGAGCTGGAGAAAAATATCCTGGTATTTACCCTGGCTCTTTAGTGCTTCGAGCAGGTCAAAAACAGAAGTTTTTACCGGACCTATGACAAGGGTCAGGAAAAATCCGACCAGGGTTAAGAAAAGAAGAATAAGCCCCAAGCCAGCTAGCAATTTTTTCTTTTTCATTTTAGCCTTGCCCGCAGGTATTAGAAATTTCTGGATAAAGGGTGCCTACCAGGTTTCTGAAAGCCTGGATTAAACGCGGTCCGAAGCGGCTGAAAATGTCTTCATCAAGGAAGAAAATGTTATTTGATTTAATAGCCTTGATGTTACTTAAAGCTTTGCGCTCAATAATAAATTGGCGGGCCTGTTCAAAAACTTTTTTATCTTGAGAGAGGATGAGTACGATTTCCGGGTCAGCGGCAATAATTTGCTCTTGGTTGACGGCCAGCCAGTTTCCGGGCACATCAGCCATGATGTTTTTAACACCAGCCCTGTCTAGGAGATGGTTCATGTAGCTGTCACGGCCGCAGGTCCAGAGAGCGCTACCCTGGCCAGATAGCATCAGAAATACTTTTTTACCTGATGAGTACCTAGCTACTGCCCTCTCTATTTCAGAAAGCTCCCTGCTCAGCTGGCTGACCAAGTCATCAGCGGCTTTTGGCCGGCAGGTGAGATAGCCTATTTTTTTGATGAGCCGGAAAAGGTCCTCAAAGGTCTTGCCCTGCTCAAAAACAAAAAGGGGAAGAGAAAAGTCATACATCCGCTCAAGAAGTGTTTTAGGGTTTCCCCGGAACCCGAGCACCAGGTCCGGCTGCAGAGAGTGAATGATTTCCAGGTTGAAGTCTACTAGACCACCAACCACCGTCCGGCTGCGTGCTTCAGGCGGAAAATCACAAAACCTGGTCACACCAATAACCTGCTCATTTAAACCAAGAGCAAACAAAATTTCTGTCAAGTTGGGAGCCAGGGAGACAATTCTTTGCGGACAGCTTTTAAGTTCAAATCTATGGCCGAAGCCATCGGTCAGAAAAACCGTCTGGGAGAAAGCCAATCTTGAACAAAGAGTGATCAGGAGAAAAATCTTAGTGTTTCGAAAAATTAATTTGTAATACTCAGGGGTTCGCCCCAAAAGTTTCATTGGTCAGCCTCCCGGCGGTGGATGAGAGATATTTCTGGCAGGCCGGTGGAGCTGTTTTCTCTAAGCTCTACTTCCAGGTCAAAAACTTCCTGCAGAATACGCCTGTTAACTACCTCCGGAGGTTGACCGCTGGCCATAATCTTTCCGTTTTTCAGAAATATCAGCCGATCGCAATAAGGCAAGCACAGGTTCAGGTTATGTTCGGTTACCAGAATGGTCTTACCTTTTTCTTTTTGCAGCCTCTTGAGAAGCTGGTAAACCTGGAGCTGGAAATTTAGGTCCAAGTGAGAACTGGGCTCATCCAGCAGAATGAGGGGACTGTCCTGGGCCAGAGCCCGGGCGATGAGCACACGCTGCTTTTCTCCGCTGCTTAAGTGATTAAAGCTTTTGTGTTTGAGGTTTTGAGTTTCCGTCAAAATCAGAGCTTCTTCTACTGCCTTTCGGTCTGTTTCAGAAAGCCGGGGAAAATATATCTGCTGGCGAAAGTATCTGGCCATAGAAACGATCTCTTCCACGGAAAAATTAAAAACCGGCTCCGTTACCTGCGGAACGTAAGCCGTTATGGCGGCTATTTCTCGGGCTTTCATCTGGGAGATATCTCTGCTATCCAGGTAAATTTTTCCTTTTAGATGAGGCAAGAGTTTGAGCAGAGCTCGAAGCAGTGTGCTTTTGCCAGAACCGTTGCGGCCGCAGACAGCCAGGAATTTGCCTGCCTCCAGTTTAAACCGTATTTCCCGGAGCACTACCTGTTTAGGGTAGCCGGCTTCCAGCAGGTTTACCGAGAGAAGTTCCATAATGTTTCCTTTTCCTCCGGCGGTATTCAAAAATAATTATAGTTTTAACCAGCCAATTTAGCCATAAAATTGGCATTTTTTTATTCCGGCGCTCCATTCATTCGCAGGTTGACTTTTAAGCCCCTTAAAATTATTATTTTCTACTGATTGATGTTAATAAATTTCCGGGATATTCTCCCTGAACTGAGGTTCAAAGATGAGCGAGAACTATAATTTTGAAGAAATTGAAAAAAAATGGCAAAAAATCTGGGAAGAACGCGGGGTCTTTGAAGTAGAGGAAGACCCCAACCGACCGAAATTCTACTGCCTGGAGATGTATCCCTATCCATCAGGTCGGATTCACATGGGGCATGTGCGCAATTATTCAATTGGTGATGTTATTGCCCGGTTCAAGAAGATGAAGGGCTACAACGTGCTCCACCCGATTGGCTGGGATGCACTGGGCATGCCGGCCGAAAATGCGGCTATCAAGCATGGCATCCATCCTAAGAAGTGGACCCTTGACAACATAGATTACATGCGCTCGCAGCTGAAGAAAATGGGCTTCAGCTACGCCTGGTCTCGAGAAGTTAATTCCTGCCTGCCTGAATACTACAAGTGGAACCAGTGGATTTTCCTCAAGATGTTTGAAAAGGGACTGGCTTATCGCAAGATGAGCTGGGTTAACTGGTGCCCCCAGTGTCGCACAGTTCTGGCCAATGAACAAGTTATTGCTGGACGTTGTTGGCGGTGTGATTCAGAAGTCACCCAGAAGAAGATGGAACAGTGGTTTTTAAAAATAACTGCCTACGCGGAAGAGCTGCTGAGCGGTCATGCCCAGCTGAGTAAATGGCCTGAACATGTGCTGCAGATGCAGAGGAACTGGATCGGTAAAAGTACCGGGGCACTGGTCAATTTCGAGGTGCCAGACCTTCAGAAAAAAATTGAAGTATTCACCACCCGCCTGGACACCATTTATGGAGCTACCTTCCTGGTTCTCTCCGTTGAGCATCCTTTGGCTGCGGAATTGATTGCTGGACATCCAAAAAAGGATGAATTGCAGGAGTGGATAGCCAGGACGATTGCTGAAGCGCGGCTTAAAAGAGAAGCCAAGGATGAGGAAAAGGTTGGTTATGACACAGGAATTAAGGCTGTTAATCCTTTTACCGGCGAACTCATTCCTATCTGGCTGGCTAACTACGTGCTCATGGATTATGGTACAGGCGCGGTGATGGCGGTGCCAGCTCACGACCAGAGAGATTATGAATTTGCGGTTAAATACGGGCTGCCTATCAGACAAGTCATTGCCCCAGCTTCGTCGGAAGTTAAAGTGGAAGAAGGGAAAGCTTTCGAAAGCCACGGTCTTCTTATCAATTCAGGTCCTTTTACCGGCCTGTCTTCCGAAGAAGCTATGGACAGGATGGCGGCTTACGCTGAGGAAAAAGGTTTTGGCCGCAAAAGTGTGACCTACAGGTTGAGGGACTGGGGTATTTCCAGGCAGCGCTACTGGGGAACACCAATTCCGATTATCTACTGCGCAAAATGCGGGATTGTGCCTGTACCATACGAACAGCTGCCGGTGGAAATTCCTAGCCAGGCGGAATTTACAGGCGAAGAGGGCTCTCCGCTAGAGAAAGTACCTGAGTTTGTAAACACAACCTGTCCAAAGTGCGGTGGCCCGGCCCGGCGGGAAACCGATACCATGGATACTTTTGTGGATTCATCCTGGTACTTCTTCCGTTATTGTTCACCGAAAGAAGATAAAATGCCTTTTCGGCCAGACAAGGCTAAATACTGGATGCCTGTTGACCTGTACATCGGAGGTGTGGAGCATGCCATCCTCCACCTGATTTATTCTCGTTTCTTTACCAAATACCTCAGGGACCTCGGCCTTACTAACGTGGACGAACCATTCCCGCATTATCTGGCCCAGGGCATGGTGACCAAAGATGGTTCAGCCATGTCCAAATCCCGGGGAAACATTGTGGACCCTGATGATATGATTAAAACCTACGGGGCCGATGCCCTCAGAGTTTTTATCCTGTTTGCTGCTCCACCAGAAAAGGAATTTGCCTGGTCTGATGAAGGTCTGGAGGGTTGTTTCCGTTTTCTCCAGAGAATCTGGAATTTGTTTGAAGAAAATTATGACCTTTTTAAAGAAACAGAGAAACTGAGTGAAGAAAAGCAGGACGAAGCTGCTTACCAGCGGGTGCTCAAAAAACTCCATCAAACCATCAAAAAAGTTACTGAAGATATTGAAGTCAGATTTCATCTGAACACCGCTATCAGTGCCCTGATGGAACTGGTCAATACTTTGAGAAAAGAAAAAGATATCCTCAGACAGAGTCAGAAGGGCCGGGAGGTTCTGCGCCAGGCGCTGGAAAGCCTGGTGTTAATGCTCTCGCCTTTTGCTCCGCACGTGGCTGAAGAGCTCTGGGAAAGGACTGGACATAAGACGTTGGTAGCTGAAACTCCCTGGCCAGTTTACATGCCTGAACTGGCTACTGAAGATGTAGTCACCATCGTGGTTCAGGTTAACGGTAAGCTCAGAGATAAATTTGAAGTTTCGCTGGATACGGAAGAGGAAGTCCTTAAAACAATGGCTCTGGAACTCCCCCGCATAAAGGAGATTCTGGCCGGTAAAGCGCCTAAAAAAGTGGTCTGCGTGAAAAATAAACTAGTAAGCCTGGTAGTATGAAATTTAGCCAAAAGAAGGGAATCTGGCCTGGGTTATTATTCGTAGTGCTTTCCTTCTGGCTGAGCACAAGCTGTGGTTATCAGCTGCGGGGAAAAGCCAGTTTCTGGCCGCCAAGCCTGAAAAAAATCTACCTCCCCGTGTTCAAAAATTCAACCGGCCGGTTTCAGCTTGATGTCCGGATTACGGAAAAGGTTATAAACGAACTAGTGGCCAGGACGGGAGTGATGATAGTTGCGGACCAGGACAAAGCAGATGGCATGATTCAGGGCGAAATCCTTTCTTTTAAAGTGGACCCCATCATGGTTTCCGAAGGTGGTTCCGCTTCAAAATATAAGATTACCGTGGTAGCCAGCATCAGTTTTACAGACTTTATTAACCAGACTATCCTTTTCCATGATGATAATTTTACTTTTGTGGAAGAGTATGAAGTGCCAGCGGGGTCTGATTTTGAAACTGAAGAGACCAGGGCCATAGAACGGGTGGCCGCAAAATTTGCTAGACAACTGGTAATAAACCTGGTAGAAGGCTTTTAAATGCTAAGGCAAACTTCCTGGCAGCAAAATTTAAAATTGCTGGTGTCCTTCGACGCCCTTAAACCCGGAAATTTTTTCTTCGGTGAGCAGGCTCTGCTGGTCCGGAATTATGTAAAAGAGCTTGTTCGGCATAATGAGGAAGTTCAGCTGAAGATTTTTTTTCTACATGAAACAGATTGGCCAGCAATTCTGGATGAAGCGGCTACCCTGGATCTTTTCTCTTTGAGTCAAAGAAGGATATTTCTGATCTATCTGCCAGAACTTGATGAGGTGGACAGTCAGTCTGTGGACCGGGCCTTCCGACAGTACCTTTCTCCGTACAAAGATGAAATAGCTCGCTATTTTCAAGCACCAGCTGACAATGTTTTTTTAATCATTCTCTTTGCTGGGAAGCTGAAGAAGGGACAGAAAATTTATGATTTTTTCTCCGACCTGGCAGCCAGATCCAGAAAAAATTTCCGGTTGGAAGAGATAAAAACTCCGCGAGAAGCTGAAATTCTGTCCTGGATAAGAGAATGCCTTTTAGAAAAAGGAAAAACCATAGAAAAATCAGCAGCAGAAAGACTGCTGGAAATTACTCGTCCGGACCTTTTGAATCTGATGAATGAGATGGAAAAACTCAGCCTTTTTGTTGGGGATAAGAAAAGCATTTCTGAAGAAGATGTTATCAGGAGCTGTGCCGGACAGAAAGTCTTTGACCGTTTTGCTCTGGAAGAGGCTCTTGAATCTGGCTCGCTAGAGCAGGCTCTGGCCATCACTAGGAGTTTTTTTCAGAACCGGCCTGAAGCCGGCGAAGTAATGGCGTTTTTTGCTTCCATCAGCAGGTATATCATCGCTCTGAATCAAGCCAAAACAGAAGTAGAAAGATTAAAGGAACCGATCCGGGACGTTTTTAAAAAGCTTCATCCTCAGATTCAGGAAGGCTGGTCTCTTTTTGACCGAAAGCTAGAAGCTTTCAGCCGGCGGCTGCGCTCCTTTTCCCAGAAGCAGCTGGATGAATTAGTTCACGAGCTGGCCTCTATAGACCAGAAGATAAAAAGCAGTGATTTAAATCCACAGTTTCTTATAGAAGCTTTTCTCGTCAGGTATTTTCAGGTAAAAAACAGTCAGAGCTGATGACTTTTCAGCTGACTGAAGAAGCCATCATCTGGACCTGCTTGGACAAGCGGGATTTGTAGCGGGAACCGGTGTTTTTATGGATGGCGCCTTTGGCTACGGTTTTATCTATTATCTTAAAAACCTTGGGTAGAAGTTCCAGGGCTTCTTGACGGTTGCCGCTTTCAATGGCTTCGCGGACTTTTTTTATGTAGGTTCTCATCATGGATTTGTTTCTTTGATTAATGGCCCGTCTTCTCAGGCTGCGGCGGTGCTGTTTGATAGCTGATTTGTGTCTCAGTGCCATTTCTTACTCCTTTTAGTTGCTATATAATAGAATATCTTGAAATTAAAGTCAACCTCCAGAAAGCGAAAATCAAGCTGGGGGAGAGGGACGAAAGCAATTTTTTGGAGTGATGATAACTAGGAGCAGAAATAAGAATTAGATTAGGGGAGAAAAAGACATGAAAATAGTGCTTCAGAGGGTAAAGGAAGCCAGGGTAGAGGTCAACGCTCAGGTGGTTGGGAAAATAGGCCGGGGTTTGTGTCTTCTGGTGGGGATAGAAAAAGGAGATAAAACCGAGGAGGCTGATTTTTTGGCCAGCAAAGCGGCCGAACTGCGAGTTTTTCCAGACGAAAACGATCGGATGAACCTTTCGGTTAAGGAAGTGGGAGGAAGTATTTTGGCTGTTTCTCAATTCACTCTGGCCAGCACAATCAAGAAAGGACGCAGACCAAGCTTTGATAATGCCGAAGAACCCGGACGGGCAGCCTGGATGTTTGAATATTTTGTCCAGAAACTTAAGGAACACGGACTTGAGGTTCAGACCGGGATTTTTCAGGCCATGATGGATGTATATATTATAAACGAAGGGCCAGTAACTTTTATCCTTGACTCGCGGGTGAAGCAATTCTAATCAGGTAATATCCAGCAGGTGGCCCATTTTTTCTTTCTTGGTTTTAAGATAAACAAGGTTTATTTCGTTGGGTGGAATCTGGATAGGTACTCTCTCTACTATTTCCAGCCCGTAACCGCTTAGGCTGTGAAATTTTCGCGGGTTGTTGGTCAAGAGCCTGATTTTTTTCAGGCCCAGGGCAGCCAGAATCTGGGCACCTACGCCGTAGTCTCTCTGGTCTGCTTTAAAGCCAAGCCGGCAGTTGGCCTCCACGGTATCCGCACCATTATCCTGCAGGCTGTAAGCTTTAATCTTGTTTGCCAGCCCGATACCCCGGCCTTCATGGTTCAGCATGTAAAGCACAACGCCAGCTCCTTCTTTATCTATCATCTGCATGGCTGTGTGCAGCTGGTCTCCGCAGTCACAGCGTAAAGAACCAAAGGCATCTCCGGTCAAACATTGGGAATGGACACGGACTAGGGTAGGCCGGTCCGGTTCTATTTTCCCTTTTATCAGAGCTACGTGGTGGTCTCCGTGTATTATGTTTTCAAACACGGCAATACGAAAATGGCCAAAACGAGTCGGCAGGTCAGCCTCAGCAATTTTTCTTACCAGGCTTTCAGTACGCATTCTGTAAGCAATTAAGTCAGCAATGGTGACGATGGGAATGTCGTGTTCAGCGCTGAATTTTTCCAGGTCTGGCATCCTGGCCATGGTGCCGTCTTCTTTCATTACTTCACAGATGACTCCAGCGGGGTAGAGTCCAGCCAGTCTGGCCAGGTCCACGGCAGCTTCCGTCTGTCCGGCCCGAATGAGGACACCACCTGGCTTGGCCTCAAGCGGAAAAACATGCCCGGGCCTGGCCAGGTCTTCAGGTCTGGTTTTCGGGTCAATGGCCGTAAGTATGGTTCTGGCCCGGTCGTAGGCTGAAATGCCTGTGGTTACGCCCTCTTTGGCGTCAATGGAGACGGTAAAGGCGGTGCCAAACCTGGCGGTATTTTCCTGGACCATGGGCGGAAGGTCGAGCTTCTGCACTCTCTCCCTGGTCAATGCCAGGCAGATAAGCCCGCGGCCGTATTTCGCCATGAAATTTATAATTTCTGGCGTTACTTTTTCTGCGGCGACCATTAGGTCGCCCTCGTTTTCGCGGTCTTCGTCGTCTACAATGATAATCAGCCGGCCGGCTCGCACATAATCGAGAGCCTGTTCAATACTTATAGTTTTAGGATTGTTTTCCATATTGTTTTCCAGTAAATGGTCGGTTAAAAACTTATTTTAGAAATAAAATTATACACGTATTTGCCGATTATGTCACATTCGAGGTTAACCCTTTGGCCTGCTCTCAATAGGTCGAGGTTGGTAGTGGAAAGCGTGGCAGGAATTAGTTCAACTTCAAAAAAGTCAGGCCCGGTTGAGGCCACCGTTAGGCTGACGCCGTTGACGGCCACCGAACCCTTTTCCACCAGGAATTTTTTTAACTCCGGCGGATGTTTAACTTTCATCCTTTTTCCGGGTGACCTGAGTTTAACTTCTGCCACCTGACCCACGGCATCAATATGTCCGGTGACCAGATGGCCACCCAGCATGGTTTCCAGAGTAACCGGAAGTTCCAGGTTAAGAAGCTGTCTGCTTTTCAAATCGCCTAGGGTTGATTTTTCCCGTGTTTCTCTGGAAAGGCTAAAAACCAGAACAAAGCGTTCTTTGCTCAAGAGAGTAAGGCAGACCCCGTCCACTGCCAGGCTTTGCCCCGGTTCTATTCTTCTGGCCAGATCTTCCGGCACTTCAATTAAAAGTACGGTCTTCCCCTGTCTGTATTCCCGGAAGCGACCGAGGTGTGATATAAGTCCGGTAAACATCAAAGGTAACCTTCAATTATTATATCGTGTTTAAGGCGCAGATGCTTTATGTTTTTTAGTTCCAGGGCCTCAGCCAGCTTTTCGACTCCTTGGCCCTCAAACGGTGTAGCCGCAGTTTCTCCACCTATCAAACGGGGAGAAATAAAGGCTATAACTTTGTCAGCCAGACGTTCTTCCAGAAAAGAAGTCAGAACTTTGGAGCCACCTTCCACCAGCAAGGCAGTAACTTCGCGCTGTCCCAGGGTTTTAAGAACCTCTTTCAGCTTAATTTTCCCGTTTTCTGTTTCTGTCAGAATGACTTCGGCTCCTTTATCCTGCAAAGCCTTAATTTTTTCTTCCGGAGCTTCAGGTCCACAAAAAATCATTACCCGGCCGTTTTCCGGCTGCTGGAGCAGGCGGGACTCAGGCGGTATACGCAAACGGGTATCCAGAATAACCCTGAGCCATTTTTTCTTCTGAACACTTTCCAGCCGGACAGTAAGCAGAGGATTGTCTTTAAGCACAGTGCCAATGCCAACGAGAACGGCGTCGTTTTCAAAGCGTAGATGGTGGACAAGCTGCCTGGATTCTGGCGAAGAAATCCAGTGAGAGTCGCCGGAGAAAGTAGCCATTTTGCCGTCCAGGCTAACCGCAAATTTCAGGGTCACAAAGGGTGTTCTTTTAACTATGTATTTATTGTAAGCTTCGTTTAATTCGCTGTTTTTTTCAGCCAGAAGGCCGCACGTTACCTCTACCCCTGCTTCCTTCAGACGGGATACTCCCTTACTGTGGACAACGGGGTTTGGGTCTGTACTAGCAATCACTGCCCTTTTGAACCCAGCTCTCACCAGACGGTCTGCACAAGGTGGAGTCCTTCCCCAGTGGACACATGGTTCGAGAGTTAAGTATAAGGTTGCTCCCTGGGCTTTTTTCCCGGCTCGTTCCAGGGCGATGATTTCAGCGTGAGGCTGACCTGCTTCTTGATGATAACCCCAGCCCACTATTCGACCATCTTTTACGATGACTGCGCCGACGCAGGGGTTGGGGCTGGTTCTCCCTCTGGCTTTTCGGGCCAGGGAAAAGGCCATTTCCATGTAGGAGAGGTCTTCAGAGGTTGGCTTCATGAGAGCAGAGCCTCAACAAAAGATTCTGGGGAAAATTCTATTAGGTCTTTTTCTGATTCTCCAGTACCGATGAACTTCACCGGCAGCTGGAGCTCTTCTACCACGGCCAGCACACTTCCACCTTTGGCTGTGCCATCCAGCTTGGTCAGGAAAACGCCGGTAATGCCTGAAAAGCGGTTGAATTCTCGAGCTTGCACCACAGCGTTCTGACCGATGGTGGCATCAAGCACCAGAAGAATTTCCTGCGGAGCGCCGGGGACCTCACGGCTGATGACTTTTTTCATTTTTTCCAGCTCGGCCATCAGGTTGGTATAAGTGTGCAATCGCCCGGCGGTATCAACGAGAAGGAGGTCATAATTTCTGGCTTTAAACGATTGGACTGCATCAAAAACGATGGAGGCCGGGTCTGCTCCCGGCTGGCCCTGAATGACCGGCAGCCCGAGTTTATGGCCCCAGAGCTGAAGCTGTTGCTGGGCGGCAGCTCGAAAAGTATCTGCGGCTGCGAGTATCACTTTTTTGCCCTGGCTCTTGTATCTGTAAGCTATTTTGGCGGCTGAAGTGGTTTTCCCGCCGCCGTTTACTCCGACCAGCATCCAGATGGCCGGCCAGGTTTCTTCTACAGAAGATTTTTTCTGGGAGAGAATGTCAATGAGTTCTTGTTTAAGGATAGCTTTCAGGTCTTGAGCACCGCTCTTTTTGGCTTTTTCTTTTATGTCCTTGATGATTTTTTCTGAAGTAGGAACTCCCACATCAGCCAGGATGAGGAGTTCAAAAAGCTCTTCCAAAATTTCTTCCTGGCATCTGTTGCTCTGAAAAAGCTGTTCTAAACGACCAAAAAATTCTCTGGTCCGGGCTAAGGTTTGTTTTAATCGGTCAAACACGGCGTTTGAATTATATTTTTCCATAAAATATATGTCAATCCCGCCCGGGCACCCGGTTCGGGTTGTCGAATGGATATAGTTGTGTTAAATTGAAAAACATGAAATCAGATTTTAAGTGGCAGCTCTTACCACCCAGCCCGGACGCTTGGATTTTAGCC
>JACIYK010000050.1 GCA_014359965.1 Candidatus Aminicenantota bacterium | reverse complement strand
TAACCATTCTTTTTCTCATGTAGCTCTCCTTAATTAATATAGATAAAGATTTTATCTCTAATAACGCATTTTTCAAATCTAAAGTTCAATTTGTTATTTAATTTTTTTTTCTGATAGAATATTATTCAGAAAATCAACTGAGGAAGGATTGTTTATGATTGCTACTTCTACAGCCATAACTGTGGTTACAGTGCTTCTAGCAATCTGTGTCATCTGGCTGGTTTATATCATCATTCGTGGGCACACCGAATCTCTTCTTCGCACCATCATTTTTATAATTATCCTCGGTATTATTCTGGGCTATCTCAAGAATACCCAGCTGGAAAGGCTGAGCTTTAAAGCCATAAAAAATGACCTCTTCCCTCCCAGCCTGCCTCAATACAGCTACGTGGTGCAGGAACAGGATACTCAATATTCCCACCGAATTGTCTACAGGTTCATCATAAAAACAGAGGAAGATACTCCTAACCTGCCGCCGCCACCAGAGTTAAAGCTGGACATGGACCCTAACGGTCGCACGTTTACCTTGAGAGACATAGAGAGCCTGAACCTAGTGCTGGACCAACTGAACCTGCCGCCTGTTTCTCACGGAGTTCAGGAACTTTACACCCTGACCGGAAATCAAACAGACATAGGCATCTACCGCTGGGATGATTACCCCCTAGGCACATTGATTGTGGAAAGGACTATTTTCCAGCATAGAGATTCTCTGCAGAGTTATCATGCCATCGCTTCCATCACCGTAGACCGTCGTAAATACTGACTTAGCCAGAAGGAGAAAAATAATGACCGCTACTCAGAGTGCTCTATTTATACTTCTGGTCATGATTTTTATCTACGCCCTGGCCAAGATACTTAAAATTTCCACCGAATTATCCCTTTTCCTGGCCGCTTTAACCGGAGCGCTGGCCGGCAGAGAAGGAATACCGGTGCGACATTTAGCTGAAGGTGCTATTACTTACCTGGATATATGCCTTATTTTTCTCACGGCCACACTTTTTATGAACCTACTCAAAGAAGCTGGCGGAGTGGCTTTTGCTGTCAGGAAAATTCTGACCAGGTTTCACCGCCGAAAATTCATCCTCTTTTTTCTCATCGTCATCCTTCTTTTGATTCCGGGGGCACTGACCGGAGCCGGTAGTGTGACCGTGCTTATTACCGGCTCCCTCGTGGCTGTGGTTTTAAAATACATGGGTCTTTCTGACCTTAGAGTAGCAGCCATCATTTTTTTAATCGCCGGCTTGAGTGCCGCGGCGCCACCAGTCAGCCTCTGGGCTATGCTGACTGCTGCTGGCATCAACATGCCCTACGTAGGCTTTTTCCTTCCTCTTTTCCTTCCCTGCCTGATAGCTGCTGTTCTGACCATTATTTACCTCGGCCGCCATGCCCAGCTGGTGGACATAGAAAAAGCTTTGGCTGAACTACCGCAGCCCCCAGAAAAAATGAATTGGTGGAGAATTATCTTGCCCTTTCTGGTTTTTTTCGGCTTAATCATGGCCAACCGCCTTTTCCCGTTCAGCTTCCCCATTCTGGGGCTTCCTCTGGTCTTTGCCATAACTGCTCTGGTTACCTTCTTTCTTTCACCGGTCAAGCTTAACATCTGGAAAATTTCCCTGCGCACCACCGAACAATTGCTCCCGCTCATCGGAACTTTAACGTGCGTGGGCATCCTGGTCCAGATAATGACCTTAACGGGAGTCCGTGGCCTTATTTCTGTCTCAGTGGTCACTTTACCAGCTGCCGTGGTCATAGCGTCCCTAGTCCTTACTCTCCCTATTTCTGAAGCTGTCCTCATGTGGGGAGCTGCTCCTGTCATTGGCGTCCCCCTGGTCCTGCTTTTCAACACTAGAGGCCTGAACCCGGTGGTGGCTCTGGCCGGGATGAGCTTAATCTGGCCCCTGGGCGATGCTCTTCCTCCCACCGCGATCATCGGGCGTCTGACCATGGAGACCGTGGGGGTTAAGGCTCCCTACCATAAATTCCTCAAAGAATGTCTGGGACCAGCTCTGCTAATCGCTGGCCTAGGACTTCTGATGGTGGTTTTCAGCAAAAAACTTTCTTTCCTGACTGTATTTTAAGAGGTTAGTCATGAGTTCCATCATCAATTTTCTTTATTATCTGATGGCGGCTTTTTTCTCAGTCTGCTTTTTGGTCAATTTTAGAAAAAGTAAAAAATGGCAGGAAGAACTTGTCTACCTCCTGGCACTTCTACCCTTCCTGCTCAGAGTTTTTCATCTTAAATGAGGTTTCCCATGTCCAAGAAAATCGGCGAAAGTTTACTTCTCTGGCGAAAGATAGTTTTTCTGCTGTTCTTTTTGGTTGTTTTTATATTTTCTGGCCTGAGCTTTTACCGCAGCCGCCATCTGGCTGAGCCTATTGTTCTTGGTGATGGAGTATCCAGAGTAGTCAGGCTGAGCGATTATTTTTCTGGTGTTAAAAATTCAATCAATAATGCCCGGGTTTACGTCCTCGGTCAGGATGAAGATGGCGGTTCTGTTCTCATTTTGGGTGGGTCTCATGCTGAGGAACCAGCTGGTCGATTGGCCGCCTGGATCCTGGTGGAAAATGCTCTGGTAAAGAAGGGACGGATGTTTGTCATCCCGACAGCTAACCCGAGCGCTTCTACCTCCACCCGTCCTGGCGGTGCCTACCCGCCTGATTATTCCATAAAAACACCTTGGGGAGAGCAAAAATTCCGTCAAGGTGATCGCTGGTCCAATCCGCTCGACCAATGGCCGGACCCGGAAGTTTACATTCATTATCCCACCAGACAGCAGCTGGCCTACATGGACATTCGCAATCACAACCGTACTTGGCCAGGCCGTCCCAATGGAACCATGACGGAGAAAACCTGCTATGCTATGACCCAGCTTATCATCAAAGAAAAAATTGACCTGGTTATTGATCTGCATGAAGCTGAGCTGCAGTACCCAGTTATCAGCACCATTGTAGCTCATCAAAAGGGACAGGATATTGCTGCCCTGGCTTCTATGATGATCAGCAGTGAGGAAGGCTTTAACATCGGAGTGGAGTATTCGCCAACAGCTTTGCGCGGCTTATCCCACAGAGAAATTGGTGACCATACCCAGGCCATTCCCCTTTTGCTGGAAACACCTGAACCATTTCTGGATGCTACCAGGGGCCGAACCAACCGGGAATTGCTCTTAACAGGTAAGGATGAATTTGTAATGAAAGCCGGAAAGCATGGCCTGCTTTTTGAAAAGCTTGATGAAAAAGGCTGGCCGATTGAAGTCCGTGTCGGCCGGCACCTGTCCTCCATCATCCAGATTTTAAAAGTCTGGAGCGAACTAAACCCCGACCGGCCCGTTGACCTGGAAGGTGTCCCCCACTACCGGGATTTAGTGCAGAATGGAGTTGGTTTTTACCTTAAGGACCCCTCTAAAGCACCTTCCGACCGTGTCTTCTATGAATAAAAAAACAGCAGGCCACAAAAAAGATTGAAAGCAAAACATAAAGGACAAATATTTTTCTGAGCCAGGTTCTTTCCCGCTCTGCATCTCTAAGTATTATATCCTGGCCAGGCTGCGGCAGGGGCTGGGGGTCCCAAGGTAAACCATATCTCTTTACCAGTCCCTGGATGTTCAGCAGATGAATCACCGGCAACCCGCGACTGGCCATTTCCTGCACTAGCCCTCTGGTTTCAGCCGGCGGAATTTTCTTCACCCTGGTCAGACCTGGTTTAAGTTCCAGGATGGAAGAATCCAGGCCCAGGCAGACCAGATTTCCTCCTATGTTTATAAACGCTTTAAGCGGTCCACGGGCGTTCTCTTGAAACAAAGCCACCTGTTCCTTGACCATTAAACTTAACGGCCCGGGCTCCAGAATCTTTAAGCCCAATTCACCCGCCTTGTCTCTTACTTTTCTCCGGATTTTCTCAGGAAATTCCCGGCCAGAATTATCTTCACCACCCCAGGAGATAGCCAGCAACCTGTATCTATTAAGGCCCATATCCCGCCAGCACTCCATCATCTCCAACACGGTAAAATCAGGATTATTTGCCCCCCACTGAGAGGCACCCACAGAGACAATAAGCATCAGGTCCAGGTTAAGGCTGTGGGCAGCACAAATGGCAGCCAGGATGAGAGCCGGAAAAGAACTGGAAGCAGCCACCGCTACAGAATCACCCGGTCTCAAGCCCAGTTCTTTTAGCAGCCGGACCAGCAAAGAGCTCATTTGCGGGTTGGTAGTGGTGCGCTTGGCTTCCAGTCGTCCAAGAGTAGTGGTCAGTTCACTTTGTTCCAAGCCAATCAGACCAGTCTGGTTAGGGTCAAAATAATTTCTTTCCGGTTGCAGACCTTTCCTTTGCTCACAAGAAAAAGTGGCTTTCTCCGCTTGCAACATAAGTTCTGCCGCTTGCCATTCAGTAGAATCAGGCGAAAACCTCCTCTGCTGGTTTTTATTCAGTCCAAAATAAGCCATTAGGACCAGCAAACTGATGAGAGCCAACCCGTTCAGTGTTACCTTTTGAAAATTAGTATTACGCATTAGCCGAGTAGACGAACGAGGAAAAAAGTCATAACCGAAACAATGATCAGAGAAGCCAGCGTGTAGGTTATTTTCTGTCTTTCCAGGTTAGAAGCCAAAAGTCCAGGCACCACCCAGCCAATCACCCTGAGTCCGATGGGCTCAGAAAACAGAGTCGGCAGTAACCAGGCCCAAATCTGTCCTAAAATAGCTCCGGCCAAAACCATAAAGACAAAGCGGCGTCGGCCGAAGATGAGAAAATACCTGGAAACCAGCCAGTAAAGCCCCAGCACCATAAAAGCTACCAGCAGTGTGGCCAGTACCCGATAAGGCTGGTCAAGGTATAGGGCAAAATACCCCGGTACAATTAAGCCGCCTGGTGAGAGGCCGGTTAGCTCCACATAAAGTAAAGCCAGAATCAGGCCGAGAAACAGGCTGCTATAATTTAAAGGCATGACCTTCTCTCTCCAAGTAATCAATCAATTTTTGACCAAAACCAACTATGTTACCAATTCCGATGATAACTATTTCTTTTTCTGAAATTGAAGTCTTTTCCTCTTTTTCCACCTGGTTTAGAGGCGTAGTTCCCAGATAGCTACTGGTGGGAGAAGCGTTTTTTTTATTTTCTTCTGTGTAAAGGGGCTGGCAATTTTTCAGATAATTAAAGATTTCTGCCAGGCAATCTTCTGGACTTCTGGCTTTTAGCCTTTTTACCCGGCTTTTTGAACAGCCCGGGGCAGAGGATAATTTTCTGGAGACAACCGCCGAGCCCGGACCGGTAATAAACAAAAACCCCAGTCGATTAAGAATGCTTTCTTCAAAGCTATCCTGACGCTGAAAATAATCAAGCCATTGCTTGGTCCGATCTGGTCGGTCAGACCTTAAACTTAAAAGCCCGACCGTCTGCCTCCGGGAAAAATCAAATCTTTCCTCAACCAGTTTTAAGGCTTCTGCTGTTGAGGCCGGGTCATTAGCCGCCAGCAGATTTACAAAATAGAAAGATGGTGCTCCAGAGCCAGCTGATACCTGCCAGATTCTCAGGTGACCGAAGTCCGGGCAAACTTTTCTAAACCCTTCTTTTATTCTATCAAACGGGACGCGGTAATGTGCCAGAACCTCCAGAGCCAGTGTTAAATTGGGTTCAAACTCGGCATAAGGAACCTGGCTTTTAAGCTCTTCTGTCAGCTGATGTGGCCTGACTGCTATTATTTCCACCTGATTGTTCTGCAACTCCCCCACCAGAGCAGGCAACATTTCTTCCCGAGGAATGAACACCTTCAAGCCAGGCTTTAAACTGGCACTTAAATGCAAAGCCACTTCCTCTCTGCTCTGTCCCAGAAATTCGGTGTGGTCCACTCTGATATTACTGATGACCAGGGTTTCGGGCTGAAGTAATTTATGGCTTTCGGCCCGGAGAAACTCCGGCTGAATACTCATCATTTCCACCACCAGAAAATCTGCCGACTGACTGGCGGCCAACTGCATCAGCTTTTTCTGCTCCAGCACACTCGGCCTTCCTTTTCTTTTTATTTCTTCTTCACGGCCATCAGGATAGATGATAACCGGTCTTGAGCCCGTAGTTTTGGCCACCACCCGATAGCCGGCTTCCCTTAAACCTGCAGCTATGAGCCTGGTAATACTTGATTTTCCCCTTATTCCGGTGATAGCAATCCGGTGGGGAATTTTCCTCAGGGACCGCTGATGAGAAAGAGCCTCAAAAAATAAATAGGCCATCCAGGCCAGAAAAAAAATCAGCAGCCAGACCATTAGCAAAAGTTAAAACTTCCTCCGGTCCAGGAGGGCTTCTATTTCTTCAATTTCCTTGGGCACGTCCGCAGTCAGAACTTCACAGCCATCTTTAGTGATCAGAACCGTGTCTTCTATTCTGATACCCAGGTTTTTCTCTGGGAAATAAAGTGCTGGTTCTATGGCCATGACCATGCCTTCTTTTAGCACCATTTCAGCCGGCTGAACATCATGAACGCAAAGGCCCACCAGATGGCCGAGCCCGCCTTTCAGGCCCATAGTATCCAGGCCCTTTTCTTTCATCTTTTTAGCCACATATTCCTGAACGTCCCTGGCCCTCACTCCCGGGCGGAAGGCTTCAATACAGGCCTTCTGCACTTCCAGCACAACGCGGTAAACTTTTTTCTGTTCTTCGGTAAAACGACCTGATACAGGCCAGGTGCGGGTTATGTCCATAGTGAGATATTCAAGTTCACCGCCAAAATCCATGAGCACCAGCTCTCCTGCTTTCATCTGCCTGGAATTTTTTTCGTAATGAAGGATACAGGTATTGGGTCCTGAGCCGATAATAGGCGGATAGGCTGGTCCCCGGCCACCATTTCTCAGGATAACTTCCATGGCTGCAGCTTCCAGCTCATACTCATATGCTCCTGGCCTTGAAGTTAGCATAGCTCTTTTTATAGCTTCGGCTGAGATTTTGCCATTTCTTCTGAGCACTTCAATTTCTTCTGGAGATTTTATCATGCGAAGGGTATCTAGGTAGGGAGTGATATCTTTAAGCTGAAAGCCAGGATAATATTTTCTGAACCTTTCCACCCGGAACTCGTCCAAGCTGGGTAAGGCATTAAAGGGATTCCGACGCTGTCGGGCAGAAAAAAGGGCCACTTCTGACCTGGCTTCAGAGATGGTATCTCCAGGAGAAAGCCGGACATAGACCACCGGTTCAGGACGGGCCGCATACCGGGCCAGAAACTCTTCAAAATAGCTTATCGGATAAATAGCTTTAAGACCTAATTTTTCCTTGGCCTGCGGATCATCCAGACTGTTACCACCTTCAAACATCTTTTCGCGGTCATTTTTCTGGGGAACAAAGAGAAAACTTTCCCTGGTAAAAGCATTCATTACCAGAATAGCCCCGGCATCTTCGCTTCCAGTCAGATAATAAAAATCATTGTCCTGACGGAAATGACCTGACCCGAAATTTCCTGGGCTGGCAAAGAGGATGATTAACCCCTCTTTGACACTGTCCATCAGAGCCTGCCGTCTTCTTTCCAGTTCAGTCCTGGAATAAGCTAAACTCAAACTGGAAACAATTAATAACAACAGAAGACCAAGAGTCAGGTAAGCAACCTTCTTTTTTCCCATTTTCCAACGTCCTTTAGGCTAAATTCTGTTTTAAATCTTCTTAACATGAGTAGTTTAGTAAAAACTGCTGCATAGTGCAATTTATTTTAAGAGAGACATCTAAAAAGACTGAAATATTAGAGGCCAACGGCTCAACAGATGCTACCCCAAAAATTAGTTGTAAATGAAAGAAGCCGGGATTATCATAAATAAAAAAATTTAGGTTTAGTCAGTGATACCCTATGCACGAGAAGAAATTTGTTATTCTCGTTACTGGTCAGCCGGGCTGTGGCAAAACCACTCTCTTAGAAAGCCTTATGAGAGAATGGCGGGGCCGGATAAAAATAGCTGGGTTCATAACCCGGGAAATCAGAGCAAATGGTCAGAGAGTAGGCTTTGAATTAATCAGTACTGATGGCCAGCGCCGGCTGCTAAGTCATATTAACCTGAATACTCCTTTCCGCGTAGGGAAATACCGAGTTGATATCAGGGGCTTTGAGGAATTTCTTTCTCATCTTTCCCTTACTGGTCCTGGCCAGGAGCTAATAATCCTTGACGAAATAGGTAAAATGGAATGCCTTTCAGAATATTTCCGCCAGTTGGTCCTTAACCTGATAGAAAAAGGTCCATCTCTGCTGGCTACTGTAGCCCTGGCCGGAACCCCTTACATAGAACAAATAAAATCCAGGCCAGGAGCTGAACTCATCCTGCTTACCGCTGAGAACCGAAACCAGGTCAGAGATTACCTAAAGGCTCGCCTTTCTCACTTCTTATTAAAAAGCTAGGCTGGCTCCTTTTTTGAAAGCTCTAACAAAAAAGAAAGAGAGGGGTGCCGCCGTGCACCCCTCTAATTTAATTGAAGGAAGGGGGAATGGAAAGAAGGGCAAAGAAGGGCAAAAAGGAGGCATTTATAAATTTTTGGGTGCGCTCATCTTCCAGGTAATAACTAAGGGAGGGAGTTTCGGAGTTGGCTCTTTTAGAGATAAAAAACTCCCCCCCAAACCCGACTAATATATCTATATGAAAAATGTCCATTTTTTTCAATCTCGTCATCAGTGCCTTCATCATCTCCGCCATCCGATTCTTTAGTATGCAAGCTACGTGCCAAATTCCATAAGGGAAAAGGGGACTGATTCCAGAAAATTTTTTATAAAAAAAATTACACGAGGTGTAAAAATATTTTACGACCTGTGGTATTTAGGAATAAAATTTCTGCTGCGAGTTATTACTAGGCTTCCGGGTTTTACTCCTAAATACCTGGCAACTACCTCACACTTAGCCTTAAGCAAGAAGTAAAACGGCCCTCTCTCCTGCTCTAAGCATTCAAAATTCCCCTGCCCTTTGGCAATTATCAGGTCTGCCTCGGATAAGAGGCTTAAGAACTCCGGATGACAGCTTTGCAGCACCGTACCCGGAGCCTGACAGCCTGAAGAGACCAGTTTCGCTACTTCTTCCAGTCTGGAAAGTTTTGCTTCCTCCAGGGTAGCATCGTTGATGATTGGTTTTTCCCGGACAGCATAGATTACTTTCTGCTCTAGCTGTTCCAGGAATAAACGATCAAAAACCGTTTCTCCTGCATTGTCACCAAGAAAAATGATTTTTCTGGCCTTCTTCAGGTCTTCTTTAAGCCATTCATAGTGGTCAATTTCCAAATTCCCGGGGTCAAGAAAAGATTCTATTCTGGCCCAGTCGGCCACAGCACCAGCACCAAAATCAATGATATTCCCGGCCAGAGAAATTTTAAGAGAAGTCCTTAAGGGGTCAGCTGCTTCACTGACTTTCTTCTTAAGATCCGGGTAAAGTTCCAGGGCTTTTTTAATGCTCTCTCTTTTTAAAAAATAATAAGGGTCCTGGTTCCCTGTCTGGCGGGAAAACAGCTTGTAAAGCTCTTCAGAAATTTCAGGCGGTGTTCGCTCAAAGTCAGTAGTAGCCAGATAAGAACAACTCTGCCTGAGAAGAGCCTTGGTTTGCTCTTGGTCGAGCCCCGTAACGCGCGCCGTCCTTAAAGCCTGGTTCAACAGACATATAAAACATTCCGGCGCCGCTTTCATGGTTTAAAGTCTACAATGAAAAAAAAGGTTTGTTAAGCAGCTAGAGAAAATATTCGCATAGGCAGACCCAAAATACAGCCCGGGGCTGGGCGCCAAAGGTTTGCAAACCTAAGGTTGACCGTTCAGAAGAAGCTTGTCAACTGTTTCATTTATCAATTTAAGATCCAGTGGTTTAACAAAAAGCATATCTACTCCGGCCCTGTCCAGTTCCTCGGGTCTTATTTTCTCAGCATAAGCAGTAATAAGGATAATCTTCCCTTGATAACCGGCCCGTCTAAATTCCTGGATCATTTGTAAGCCATTTTTCTGGGGCAACCTCAGGTCAGTGATAATCAAGTCCACCGGAGCTTGCTGAAAACGAGCTAGAGCTTCCGCCGCATCCCGGGCCAGGTAGACATTATAATGAGAAGAAAAAAGCAAAAAAAATGTTTTTCTTATAAATTCATCATCATCCACGATTACTATTCTTTTCATAAAATTACACCGACCTTTTTATTCTTAAGCAGGATTTGTGCCAATCTTTCTTAAAAAATAAAGATAAGGGAAGGAAAAAGACAGGGGAAATGCTGTTAATATTTTTACCTAAATGTTAATTTTTTTTACAATAATTTTTGCTGGCCGAAATTTTTCTAGCCGGTCTTCTCAATCTGATGTTTCTACCTTCAAATCGTAATCCTTAATTTTTTTATCCAGGGTCGGGCGGCTTATCTCCAGAATCTGACAGGCTCTGGTTTTGCTTCCTTTAGTAACTTCAAGAACATATTGAATGTACCTTTTCTCTACTTCCCACAAAGGCACGAGTTCTCGCGGGATAAGTGATTTTTCCACCACCGGCTTTTCTTCGCTAGGTTCAAAAGGTAAGTGTTCTTTTAAAATAACATCACCTTTAGCCAGAATTACTGCCCGCGTAAGAGCATTCTCCAGCTCGCGCACATTCCCCTTCCAGGGCTGATTCATCAGATACTCCATGACCTCTGGCGGCACTTTACGAACATTCTTTTTCAGCTCACGGTTAATTTTTTCCAGCAGGTAGGCCACCAGGTCCGGGATGTCTTCTTTTCTTTCCCGCAATGGCGGGAGAAAGATTTCCACTACCTTTAATCGGTAATACAGGTCTTCGCGGAATTTACCCTGTGCTACCAGCTCCTTCAAATCCCGGTTGGTAGCAGCAATGATGCGAGCTTCAGTTTTGAGAATTTTTTCTCCGCCAACTTTCATAAAATCACGGGTTTCAATCACCCGGAGCAGTTTTGATTGCAGGTTAAAGGAAATATCACCTATCTCATCTAGGAATAGCGTTCCTTTGCCAGCGATTTCAAACTTGCCCCTGGTTTCCGTCACAGCATCAGTAAAAGCTCCTTTCACGTGGCCAAAAAGCTCTGATTCCAGCAGGGTATCAGAAATAGCCGAGCAATTAATAACAATAAACGGTTCATCCCGGAAGGGGCTGTTATAATGAATGGCTTTAGCTACCAGTTCTTTGCCCGTGCCGCTTTCTCCTTGGATAAGCACGTTGGTTCGGGTATTGGCCACAGAACCAATCATCTTAAAGACCTCTCTCATCTGAGAGGAACGCCCGATGATGTTATCAATCTGGTATTCTTTCTGCTTCTCTTCAATCAGGTAACTAACTTTTTCTTCTAGAGCTTTCATCTGCAGCGCTTTATCTATGGTCAGGTCCAGCTCTAAATAATCAAGGGGTTTAACCAGGTACTCAAAAGCTCCAGATTTAATAGCTTCCACCGTGGATTTCATGTCATCAAAAGCAGTCATGACTATAACAGAAATCTTTTTATTTTCGCTTTTTATCTGTTTGAGAAGGTCCAGCCCATTCATATCAGGTAATTTCACGTCTAGCAAGACCAGTTCTGGCTGGAATTCACGAAACATTTCCAGGGCCTCTTCACCTGTCTCTGCCAACTTGACCTCAAACCCCTTTTTCTTGAGGTGGGAAAGAAGAGTTTTGCTGACCAGAGGGTCGTCTTCTATTACTAAAATGTTAGGCATGGCTATTTCTCCTTATTAGATGGCTCCAGGGGTAGAGTGATGAGAAAGCAGCTCCCCGGACCCTCTTTTTTTACCACTCTGATGTTTCCTCCATGTTGCTCCAGGATGCGCCTGGCGTTAGCCAGACCCAGCCCGGCTCCCGAACTCTTGGTAGTAAAGAAAGGTTCAAAGATATTTTCCCAGTCCTTTTCAGGAATACCGCAACCATTATCGCTGATGAGAATTTCAAAGTAGGGCTTATCTTTTTGCCGGTTCAGCTTCAGGAATATTTCAATCTGCCCTCCTTCTTCCACAGCTTCATAAGCATTGCGCAAAATATTGACCAGCACCTGACGGATCTTATCAGCGTCAACATAAGCCGGCGGCAGGTTTTTTTCCACCTCCAACTTTATCTGAATTTTCTTCTCTTCCAGAAAGGGACACAACATTTTCAGAGAAGCCTGAATGATTTCTTCCATGGAAAAATAATCCGCCTGCAATTTGCTGCTCCTGGTAAAGCTTAGCAATTCTTTGATAAATTTCTCAATCTGTTCAATCCCTTCCTGGGCAATCGCTAGATGCTCTTTTTCTGTTTCATCCAGCTTTTCGCTTTCAGCCAATTTTTGAATGTTTAATTTTACCGAAGTTAAAGGATTGCGAATTTCATGGGCAATGGTAGCCGAGAGGCGGCCAATGGAGGCCAATTTTTCCACCTGGACTAGGCGTCGGTTAGCCTCTTCCGTCTTCTGTCTTGCCTGAAGCAATTGTTCAGCCATCTCATTAAAGCTTCTAGTTAAATCGCCAATTTCATCTTCAGAAATGACTGGAATCCGATAGGTAAAATCTCCTCTTGATATTCTTCTGGTTCCTTCCACCAGGTTTCTGATAGGTCGGGTAATGCGCCTGGCCATCAGCAAACTGCTCAACAAAGTGAGAACCAAAGCCGCCAGCCCAAAGCCAGCCATAACCAGTCTGGTTTTCTGGATGCGCAACTTCACATCTTCCAGCTTCAAACCTATTTTGACTGAACCCCATTTTATATCAGACCCCTTGATGAAAATCGGTATTTCCACTTCCATAACTTCCTGTTCCTGACCGTCTTCAATTACTCGGTAATTATTATAAAAGACATCATCCGGGCCGACCTGGCCAATACAGCTGGTACGGTTGATTACTTCCAGGTTGTTAGCAATGCCTTCGCTGACTACCACTGGATGGCCATCCCGGTCATAAAAAATGATATAGCTCAGGTCATCTCTGATTAGACCTGAGATGTTCTCGTCAATGTCGGATAATTCCCAGAGCACTAGCCGCCGGGCATTCATTTCAGCAATATATCTGACCATGACCAGCCCGCGATTTTTTTTCTCCGCTATGATGGACTTGACCTCCCGGTTTTGGATGACAAAGAGAAGACTAAAAGTCAGCAGTACCAGAATAAAAGAGGTCCAGAAAGCCAGCTGGGCAGTGATGGAAAATCGGACCCTTTTAATATTCATCATCTGTCCATCCAGACTTTTCTCAGGTCAACAAAAAAAGCATTGGAAATTTGTGGTTTGACATTTCTCAAATACGGCTGGTAGGCCATTCTCTCTTTATAGTAGAAAAGCGGAAGGCCTGGTGCTGTCTTCATCAAGACCTCTTCTATCTGCTGAAAAATTGGTATTCTCCGGTCAAAGCTAGGCGCGGTTCGTTGAG
>JACIYK010000005.1 GCA_014359965.1 Candidatus Aminicenantota bacterium | reverse complement strand
AACCCAGCTCCTCGCCGCATTTTTGCTAAAGTGGAAGTGAACAGGTTGCGGGAGATGATTAACTGGCTTAAACTGGAACAGGGCTTTACCCATCTTTCCACCATAAGCGGTGTAGACCTGGGCCAGAGTTTTGAAATCCTTTATCATTTTGCCAATGATTTTACTTGTCTTACGGTCCGGACAGAAATCCCCAGGGACAACCCAATCCTTCCCAGCATCTGCAGCCTTATCCCAGGAGCAGTGCTTTACGAGAGAGAGCTCCAGGATATGTTCGGTATTACCGTCCAGGACCTGCCGGATCCCCGTCCGTTGCTCCTGCCTGACGACTGGCCAGCCGGGAATTATCCACTGCGCAAGGACTGGAAATACGAACGTCCGGCTGAAGTCATCCCAGGAGGTAAAAAATGAAGTTCCAAATTCCCATCGGGCCTCAGCATCCAGCTTTGAAAGAACCTATCGGCCTGAGAGTGATGGTAGAAGGCGAAATCATCCGGGACGCGGACTTGCGTCTTGGTTACAACCACCGTGGCATTGAAAAGCTGGCTGAGCAGAAAACCTGGATACAGAACATCTATCTGACGGAACGGATCTGCGGCATTTGTTCACATTCTCACACCACATGCTATGTACAGGGTGTGGAAAAGCTGATGGAGCTTCAGGTACCTAGAAGAGGGCTTTATATAAGGACCCTGGTATCTGAGCTAGAAAGAGTTCACAGCCATCTGCTGTGGTTGGGCGTGGCCGGTCACGAAGCCGGGTTTGACAGTTTCTTTATGTATACCTGGCGCGACCGTGAAATCGTCATGGACATCCTGGAAACCATCACTGGCAACCGCGTTCACTATGGCATTAACACCATCGGCGGTGTACGTCGCGACCTGGATGAGCTTCAGGTCAAGAAAATCCTTGACTCTCTGGACATCCTGAGAAAACGGAGCGAATATTACAAGAACCTGGGCACCACTGAGCCCAGCTTTGTGGCCAGGTTAGCCGGCGTTGGCTACCTGTCCAAAGAAGACGCCATTGCCCTGTGCGCTGTGGGACCCACCCTGAGAGCTTCAGGTGTACCGCGAGATGTCAGAAAAGATGACCCCTACGCAGTGTATGATGAAATTCCTTTTGAAGTCTGTACCGCAGACACCTGTGATGTTCTAGGACGGACTGTAGTGAGAATAAAGGAGCTTTTCCAGTCTTACAACATGATCGAGTTCATGCTGAAAAACCTTCCAGAAGGGCCGATCGCAGTCAGGGCTCCTAGAAGAGCCAAGCCCAATGAGGTCGTCAGCCGCTATGAAGCTCCGCGTGGAGAAAACATACATTATATTAAAAGCAACGGTACAGACAAGCCTGAAAGACTAAAGGTTCGAGCACCCACTCTGGGTAACTATGCCGCCACCATCAAGATGCTCAAGAATGGCTTCATTGCTGATGTACCGCTTATCTTTGCCGCCATTGATCCCTGTATCTGCTGCGCTGAACGGGCCGTAGCCCTAGTGGATGCCAGAACTGGTGAGGAAAAAGTAGTGCCGATGCTGGCATTAAAGCAACTCAGCCAGAAAATATATGGATTAAACGCTAGAAAGAGGGAAGTAGAATGGCCACTCTGAAGACCTTTATTTATCTGATAGTTTATCCGGGCCTTCTCTTTTTATTTATTTATTCTACCTTCGTAGAATGGTACGACCGAAAGCTTTACGCCAGGTTTCAGAACCGCATGGGACCAACACACACCGGTAAAGCCGGCATCCTGCAGCCGATTGCTGACTTCTTCAAACTGATGGCCAAAGAAGACATTACTCCGGAAAGAGCTGATAAGGGGCTGTTCTCAGCTCTGCCAGCCTTTGGATTGGCCATTGTTTCTACGGCCATGCTTCTTCTACCGGTCTGGAACTACAGCCTGGAAAAACCTTCCTTTACTTCTTTCAATGGTGACCTCATCGTTATGCTTTATCTTCTGAGCCTCCCAACATTTATCTTCTTCCTGGCCGGTTGGTCTTCCACCAATCTTTTTTCCACCGTGGGAGCGGCACGTGTTCTGACCATGCTCTTCGGTTACGAAGTGCCTCTTTTTCTGTCGGTGCTGAGCCCGGCCATTCTGGCGGGTTCTTGGCGTATGGCAGAAATTGCAGCTTTTTACCGCGCCCGTCCTCTTCTCATCCTCGTTAACCTCCTCGCATTCTTCATAGCTTTAATCTGCATCCAGGCTAAGCTGGAAAGAACGCCTTTTGACATTCCGCATGCGGAGACAGAAATTGTCGGCGGCACCTTTACTGAATATTCAGGTAAAAAGCTGGCCTTGTTCCGGCTGATGATGGATGTGGAAATGGTCGTGGCCGCCGGACTTCTGGCTACGGTCTTTCTCGGTGGTTTTCCAGCCAATCCATGGATAGGCCTGGTTTCCTTCATTCTGAAAACCTTGTTTGTTATTTTCTTCCTCAGCCTTATCCGAGCCACAACTTCCAGAATTAGAGTAGACCAGGTAGTAAGCTTTTCCTGGAAGTATCTGGCACCGTTGGCTGTCCTGCAGCTTTTAATCGTTATACTGGTTAAGGGGTTTATCTCATGAGGATAGGAGTATTTATACCGGAACTAGTTCGTCACCTTTTTAAAAAACCGGCAACCGTGGATTATCCTTTCATAAAACAGGAATTGCCACCGGGCTTCCGCGGTTCCCCTTATTTAAAGCCAGAAACCTGTATCGTCTGTCGAGCTTGTGAAAGAGACTGCCCAGCTGAAGCCATAGAAATAATATCGATTAACGAAGCAGAAAAACGTTTTAAAATGATTATCCATAACGACCGCTGCATACACTGTGCTCAGTGTGTTGATTCTTGCCCCACTGATGCTATGAACATGGATACTAAGTTTGAAATATCTGACTATGACCGCCATAATCTCAAGATGGAATGGGAGTACGTTCGGGCGGTAATAAAACCTAAGTCCGCTGAGCCCAAAAGCTGATATTTAAAAAAATATTTGTAAATTATATTATTAATAAAGCAGAGAGGAAAAGGTGAAAGGGAAGAGGTTATGACCGCCGACTGGGAAAAATACTTGCGGGAAGAATTGAAGGGGATGGAGAAAATCGTCATCTTGGGAACAGGCAATGCACTAGAAGCAGATGACGCAGCTGGACTGTACGTAGCCAGCCTCCTTGACAGCAAATTATCAAGGTACCAGAAATCAAGAATAAAAGTTCTTAGAGCTTACGAATTTATCGATGTCTATCTGAAAAAAATTAAAAGAATCAGGCCTACTCACCTTCTTATAGTTGATGCTGTGGACTTGAAGAAAAAACCGGGCACCATTATGGTGGAGAGAATTGAAATAGAAAACAAGCGAAAGAAAAAAATTGGAAATGAGTTTTCCAATTTTCTGGAGAAACTATCCAATGAGGCAGCCAGCAAAATTTATATCATCGGCCTTCAACCAGAAAGGCTGGATTTTGGTCATCCTATCACACCGGTTATGAAGGAGGCCTGTCGTCAGGTAGCTGATTTCTTTACCACACTCATTCCCAGAAAACCGGAATAAGTCCCCTTTATTAACAACATCTTAAGATCTAGATCTTCATGGGCATAAGAATGTAAAGATAAATTCCTTTTTCTTCTGGCTCAGGTTTTATCAGAACAGCACTGTTTTCATCTTTTATCTCAAAGCGTACTTTTTCTGAGCTGACGGTGTTAAGAAAATCAAGTAAATACTGAGCATTAAAGCCAATTTCCAGATCTTTACCCTGGTATTCAACTTCCAGCTTATCCCTAGCTTCTCCTATTTCTGGGTTGGACGAAAGCATTTTCAACTCGTCTTTCTTAATCTCAAACTTTATCCCCTTCGACTTTTCAGTTGCAAGCAGAGAAACTCGCTTAATGGCATTTATTAAATCTTCCCGTCCAATTAATAGTTTATTCGGATTGTCTTTAGGAATAACTGCTTGGTAATTAGGAAATTTGCTCTCTATAATTCTGGATATAAGCATGCGATTTTTAACCCGAAAGAAAAGACTATTTTCATCAAAATCAAAATCTATTTTTTCATCTTCAAATTTTTTAAGCTCACTAAGCGTTTTTTTAGAGACAATCTGATTAATCTCTTCTTCTGTAATAAGGTCGTCAAACTCCCTACGATTATAGGCCAACCGGTGTCCATCTGTGCTGACCAGCTCCAGCTGATTCTTTTTTATGCTTAACAATGCTCCGTTTAGATAATACCTTTGTTCCTGGGTAATAGCGTAGAGGACACAGTCTATCATGTCCTTAAATTCGTTCAGATTAAAACTGACATTTCTATCAAAGCTACATTCCTGAATCGCTGGGAAATCATCTTCCTGCGCGGTCACTATTTTAATCTCGCTTTCTCCACATCTAACTATTAAATAATCATCTTTACGTATGAAGTCTATCTCACATCCTTCCGGTAGAAGCCTAATAAAATCAAACAACTTTCTGCCATTAACTGCAGCTACCCCTTCTTCCTTAATATCAGCGTCAAAGTAGGTTTTGAGGCCAACTTCTAAGTCTGTGCCCATGAGAACAACTTTATCTTTCTCAGTTTTTATCAGAATGTTGGAGAGAATTGGCATGGTAGTCCTTTTTTCCACAATACCCTGAAGGAGCCCTAATTCGTTAATAATACTGGGTTTGCTGGCAGTAAACTTCATTTTATCCACCTTTCTTCAATTTATTATAATCAATTTAAATTATAAAATCTGGATTCAAATAAAACAATAAAAATTTTAGGAAAAGTGTAAATGTTTTTTAAGTAATTGATTTTTATCATTGTAATAGGTTAATCAAATTGTTTATTTCTCTGTGAATTTCTGGGTCTTCTTTGATTAATTTTTCAATTTTCCTTATGCTATGTAGAACAGTAGTATGATGTTTTCCACCAAATTTCTTGCCTATCTCGGGTAATGAATTGTCAGTTAATTCTTTGGCTAGGTACATGGCAATTTGTCTGGGAAAAGAAACTCGAGGCGAGTTATTTTTTGATTTCAGTTCAGAAGGCTTCAGTTTGAAGTGGTTACTTACTACTTTTTGGATTTTTTCGATAGTGATAAGGTTGGCTGAGGCATCAAGTAGACCTTTAAGAGCTTCCTTAGCCAATTCTAGGTCTATCTTGCTACCTTTTAAAGAAGCGTAAGCGATAACCCTTCTAAGATAGCCTTCCAGTTCTCTTATGTTAGAGTGGACTTTATCGGCGATGTAGAGAGCCACGGACTCAGGTAGAGAAATGTCCTCTAGCTCAGCTTTTTTCTTTAAGATTGCAATCCTGGTCTCAATATCCGGCGGTTTCAGGTCAGCAATCAAACCCCATTCAAACCTTGATCGGAATCTATCCTCCAGATTAGGGATATCTTTTGGCGGGCAATCGCTTGATATCACTATCTGCTTCTGTGAATCATAAAGATGATTAAAAGTATGGAAAAATTCTTCTTTGGTCCTTTCCCGTCCGGCGATGTAGTGAATATCATCCATAAGCAAAACATCGACCGCCCGGTATTTCTGTCTGAAATCAATTATCTTTCCATATTGAAGATGGTTTATCAGGTCGTTCATGAACCTTTCTGTAGTAACGTACATAATCCTGAGCCTGGGATTAGTAGCCATGATATAATGGCCAATAGCATTCATAAGGTGTGTTTTACCCAGGCCTGCTCCACCATAAATGTAAAGAGGGTTATATGATTTGGCGGGGTTTTTGGCTACAGCCAGAGCTGCTGCATGAGCAAA
Source organism: Candidatus Aminicenantota bacterium (assembly GCA_014359965.1). Lineage (GTDB taxonomy): Bacteria > Acidobacteriota > Aminicenantia > Aminicenantales > Saccharicenantaceae > Saccharicenans. Next base: position 26,019 of record JACIYK010000005.1, on the reverse strand, counting down.
CTGGTTGCAGGAACCAACCACAAAGTTGTCGAACGTATAGGTGGGGTTTAGATTAGCCGTTTGAATGATGGATTTTTCCAGCTTTCTTTCTTCGGGAGAGTTTCTTAAAAAAGAATTTGGGGTATCATCGTAAATGTACTTTATGTCAAAAACCTTGTTAAAAAGGTGCAGGGAACATTCTTTAATAAGTCGGGAATAATGGAAACTCAGCCAGTCTTTGAAGTAAGAATTAGGAACTTTAATGTACAGAGTATCGCCTTCTTCTCCGATGTAAGAGGTAGGCTCAAACCAGGTAGAGAAAGCATTATCATCAACACGGCTTTTTAATTCGGCCAGCAATTTATTCCAAATATTAGCTTTATATTCCTCTTTCATGTTTGCCCGACAAATATCCACAGAGTTTTCCACAATTGTGGAAAACTGTTCCCGTCAAAAAATTTTCTTTAAGATTCGTTCAAAATATTATCAATTTCTAATTACAAATTCAAGGAATTTTTTTCATAAGTCAAAAGATTATCTTTATTTCTTTTTAAAATAAACAAGAACCTTCATGGCGCCTTAATGTTCTATAATTGAAGTGCTTTTTTCTGTCATAATGGTTCTTATTATAAGGCTGCCCAATGGTTAAATTTATGAACGACGTAAAGAAGTCTTGCATTTTATTTTACCATGGCAGACACTTTTAGCCAGTTGTAAATTTAATTAAAAAACCCTGTAAGATGGAATTATAAGATCTCTTGATAAGCAGAAAAAACATCTATTGTGGAGAAATTATCAAAAAGTCATTAGTTTACCTGTAATAAGTAAGCATTTGACACGTTGTGCTAGGTCAGGGTTGATTTTAGGCAGGAAATATGCTATACAAATAACCTTGATAAGCGACTGAAAATTCTAAAGAAAGAGAGAAAGAAGATGGCAAGAGCATGCGAGATTTGTCATAAAGGTCCGATTTTTGGTCACAGAATAAGCCACTCTAACAAGGCCACCAACAGAAAATGGAGTGTTAACCTTCAGAGAGTAAGGGCTAGAACAGAAAACGGCGTGAGAAGAATCTGGGTGTGCACTCGCTGCCTGCGTTCTGGCAGGGTGCATAAAGCCGTTTGATTTAGTCTCTTTCTACTGAGTAAATATCCTTCAGTTTAGCAATCCTCTCTATGATTTCATTCAAGTGATTTATATCCCTAATGGTGATTTCCAGCGAAATTGAGGCGTCTCCCTCACTGGAGGTGCTTACTTCTGCTTTTGTTATGTTTCCGTTTAGCTCAGCCACAGCAGCTGCCACCCGAGCTAAGACGCCAGGAGAATCTTTTGAAGAAATGACCAGCCTGGCTTTAAAAGTCGCCTGGTAAGCTGGGTCCCAAGCAATCTCTACCAGCCGCTGGCTATCCAGTATTTCCTTGGTCACCAGATAACATCTTTGAGCATGGACTGTAAGCCCTTTGCCTGAGGTCAGGTAACCAATAACTGGCTCACCTTTTATTGGCTGACAGCAGCGGGCGAGAGTGATCATCTGCTCTTCAGGGTCACGAATTAATAGGCTACCCGACTGGCTGCGCCCGGTCAAGGTATCAACTATTTTTCTAATCAAACCAGTAGGCTGAGGCTGGTGTAGAGGTGTCTCTGCGGCTAGTCGCTCTATTAGTTTTTTGTTGATGATTATTTTGCCCAGGCCCGCCAGGACGAAAAAGTCATCCAGGCTCTGAATGTTCAGTTTTAATTCCTGTGCCAGACGGTTTTTTAGATTTTCCTCAGCTAGGAGCTCCGCTGGCAATTTGTATTTTTTAGTTTCTTTTTCCCAGAGCTTTTTGCCTAGGACCAGGGCTTTTTGTCGGTTTTTTAAATTTAGGTACCTTTTAATATTCTGACGAGCTGAAGCGGTGGTCACCCAGTTTAGCCAGTTTCGGTTTGGTTCTCTTTCTGGTGAGGTGATGATTTCTACAATATCGCCTGTACGCAGCGGTGTTTTAATCTGCACTAATTCTCCGTTAACTCGTGCGCCGCTGGCTCGGAGCCCTATTTCAGTATGGATTTTGAAGGCAAAATCCAGGGCCGTAGCTCCAGGAGGAAGGTTGATGACCTTTCCTTTTGGGGTAAAAGCATATATTTCTTCTGGAATAAGGTTTATTTTTAGGTTCTTCAGAAACTCTTTTGGGTTTTTTTGTTCACTAAACAGGGCGGCTATTTCTCTCAACCACTGCAACCTCTGGTCTTCTCCGGTCAGTCCGGTTGGAACTCCTTCTTTGTATTTCCAGTGAGCGGCAATACCGTTTTCAGCCAGTTCATGCATTTCTCTGGTTCGGATCTGGATTTCAAAAGTCTGTTTGTTTTCCGTGATGATGGTGGTGTGCAAAGATTGGTAGAGGTTAGGTTTGGGCATAGCGATAAAGTCCCGGAACCGCTGTGGTAGATGTGGCCAGCGTTGATGAATGATGCCCAGGATGGCATAACAATTCTTAACCGAGTCCGTGATAATTCTCAGAGCCAAAAAGTCGTAAACTTGGTCAAAATCTATCCCTTTTTTCTTCATTTTGCTGTAGATGCTGTACAACCTCTTGATTCTTGATTGGATTTCAGCTGGAATGCCGTTTTCTTTGAGCAGTTGTTCCATTTCTTTTCTCAGTCTTTTAAGTTCTTTTTCACCTTTCTTTAGTTCTGGCTCTACCAGAGCTACTATGCGGAAGTACTCATCAGGCTCCACATAGCGAAAGGCCAGGTCTTCCAGCTCAGCTCTAATCCGGCCCATGCCCAAACGGTTAGCAATGGGAGCGTAAATCTCCAGGGTCTCCTGAGCTATTCTTTTCTGCTTGTCTTCAGGTAAAAAGTGCAGTGTTTTTAAGTTATGCCAGCGGTCGGCCAGTTTTATAAAAATTACCCGCAGGTCATCGGTCATAGCCAGAATGATTTTCCGGATGGTCTCAGCTCTCATTTCTTCCGGGGTGGCATCTTCAACCCGGGCGATTTTGGTTACACCTTCTACCAGGGTAGCCACGTCTTTTCCAAAATTTTCCTTTATTTCATTAATAGTTACATCTGTATCTTCGGGCACATCATGCAATAAGGCAGCCACCAGGGTGGTCAGGTCCAGGTTCATATCGGCTAGGATGTTGGTAACTTCCAGTGGGTGACTGAGGTAAGGTTCTCCTGAGCGCCGGGTTTGGCCTTTGTGAGCCCGGGCGGCAAAAATGTAGGCTTTCTGCAGTTGTCGGAGGTCTTTTTCGGAATATTGACCCTGTATTTTTTCTATGATGTCATCAAAGCGAATCATCTGTCTTACAGCGCTGACGGTGAACTCTCAGATTTGGAACTGGCCTAGCTCAACCACCTTTTTAAACACGTCTTCGGGAGCAATTTCTTTGAGACAGCGGTGATCATAAGGACAGTTTTTGTAGGAGCATGGCGAGCAGGGTACAGGTTGCTGAAAGGTATAAGAGGGTGGAAGAGCTGGGCCGCATATTTTGGCATCTGTGGGGCCGTAAAGGGCGATAACCGGTCGGCCGAGGGCATTAGCCAGATGGGTCAGCCCGCCGTCGTTGCCGATGTAAACCCGGGCTAGGGCCAGTATTCCTGGTAATTCTTCCAGCGGCCATCTGCCAGCCAGGTTATACAGCCTAGCGTTAAAAAATGAAGATATTTTTTCGCAGACAGGCTGGCTGGCTGCAGAACCTAACAAAACTATCTCAGCTTTCAAGCCGAGAAGTTTATCCACCAGTTCGATTTGATAATCAAGGGGCCAGACTCTCGCTAGGCCATAGCTGGAGCCTGGCTTTAGCACAATTAAATTATCAGAAGATGAAAGGCCTGCTTGATGCAGTTTACTGGCTGCGACCCGCAGTGTGTCTTCAGAGAGAGAACAGTGGTTTTTAGCTCCCTCAGTTCGTAACCCAAACTTTTTCAACAGATTAAGATAATAATCCATAAGATGAAGTGGTGGGTCCGTGTACTTCAGCCTAATCTTTCTGGTAAGCATGAAACCCCGGTTTTCCCGGTCATAACCCCAGCGTTCAGGTATTCTGGCCAGATAGACTAGCAGAGCCGAGGCGAAAGAATCTTCTAGGAGAACGGCCAGGTCGAAATGCTGTCGGGCCATAAGCTGGGAAGCGGATTTTAATTTTTTAATATCTTTGATTTCAGGAAATGAAAAGAAGGAATAATCAGGTAAAAGCCTGGCTAGTAACCCAGAAAAACTCTCATTTGCCACCAGAGTTATCTCTGAAGTGGGAAAGTTCATTCTTAAGGCCCGCAGAGCCGGGAGAGAAAGTAAAGAGCCACCGAGTTGTCTAGGTAAAAAAACAAGGATTTTCATCAGCTAAATCTTAATCTGGTAGAAAAAGAAAGTCAAAATTTATTACTTGCTGGTGGCGGTACCGGTCTCTTTTTTTTCTTCGGAAGGTTTGCTTTCCTTTTTATGGCCGTTATGCCCGTTCCCGCCTGAAGAAGAATTTTTGTGGGCGTAGTCGGTAATATACCATCCGGAACCTTTGAACTGAATAGCTGGAGAAGAAATCAGGCGGGTCAGGTGCCCACCGCATTTTGGGCAAATGTCTAAGCTTTTTTCATTAATTTTCTGTAAAATTTCAAACCGCTCGTGGCATTTATCACAACGATACTCGTATATCGGCATGGCAGTTCTCCTTCTTCGGATTTGTGAAATACATTATAGCAAAAAAGTCAAGCATTAGGTAATTATAATTCATAAAAAAATACTTCAACGCCGGCTTCCTACAAAATCCCCCCCTTTTTATTTGTTTAAAAAATTGCTTATTCTGAATCTTCCTGGAAATTGGGGATGCGAGCTCTTTCTTTCTCTTTGCCGAGACGGAAGCCAACGAGAAACATAGTAAAAATTCCGATCAAGATAAGAAGTATGTTGAACAGTTTCCTCATTTTTGCCTTCCAGATAAATTTTTCCTTAAATTCTACCTGTTGTCAACATTTTGAAAAAATTTTTTTGGCAAATTTTTTATATTTCTCAATATGGCCATATTTTATTTGCCAGCGGGTGATAAAAATCTTAATATTTTAAGAGGAGGGAAAGATGAAAGGGCGAGTGCAGTGCGCACTTTTTCTGGTAATAATTCTTATCTTCGCTGGTCTGGTTCCGGCTTCACCCCAGGGGGTAAGAAAGCCGGTCTGGGCTGGACAGTTTTACGAGGCTGATCCCACTAGGTTAAGCCGGGCCTTGGAGCTCTATATTTCTTCTAATCAGAAAGTGCCCGAAGGTAAAGAAATAGTTGGTTTAATCTCTCCCCACGCTGGTTATTTGTATTCAGGTCGGGTTGCTGGTGCCGCTTACGCCTTGGCCAGCCAGAAGAAAGTGGAGACAGTAGTAATTATTGGTCCTTCCCATCATTATGGATTCAAGGGTTGCTCTATATACCCTAAGGGCGGTTTTGAAACCCCTCTGGGTGTGGCAGAAGTCGATGAGAAACTGGCTAAGGAAATTTCCCGCACCTCTGGCTTTAGTTTCATTCCTCAGGCTCACCAGAAAGAACATTCAGTGGAGGTACAGGTTCCGTTTATCCAGAAAACATGGCCCTCTGCCAGAATAGTGCCCATAGTCATGGGCTACCAGTCTTCTGAAACCATAGAGGCTCTTTCCTCTGCTCTGTACAGGGTCCTTAAAGGCAAAAATGTTCTGGTGGTGGCCTCTACTGATATGTCACATTTTTTGACTATGGACGAGGCCCATCGGGTTGACCGGCAGACCATAGAGCTGGTCAAGCAGTTACAGCTAAATACGCTGGCCAGAAAGATAGAACGGGCCGAGAATATTATGTGCGGTGGCGGGCCACTTCTAGCGCTGCTGAAATATGCCCAGAAACTGGGCAGAGCTGAAGTTCTGGAAGTAATGTACAGCGATTCTGCTGCGGCTGGTGGTCCGACCGACCGTGTGGTTGGATATTTTTCGGCCCTGGTTCTTACGGAAGGCAAACCACGCCTGATGGAATTTACCCAGGAAGAAAAAAAGCAACTTCTGGTTCTGGCCAGACAGTCTATCACTCATTATCTGGAAACTGGCCGGATATTAGAAGCTATGCCAGAAAATCCAAAATTCAGGCAGCCTTCAGGTGCGTTTGTTACCCTGAGAATTAAAGACGAACTGAGAGGTTGTATCGGGTTTGTGGAGCCAGTTTTCCCGCTTTACCAGACAATTATTCAGTCAGCAGTTTATGCTGCCACCCAAGACCCGCGTTTTCCACCTCTCCGAACAAGCGAACTCAGCCGGATTAAAATAGAAATTTCTGTGCTCGGCCCACTCGAACCAGTAGATGATGTCGCAGAGATAGAAATAGGTAAACATGGACTCTTGATTAAACAAAGAGGCAGAAGCGGGTTATTGCTACCCCAGGTGGCCACAGAATTTGGTTGGGACCGCTCCACTTTCCTGGTGGAAGTCTGTAGGAAGGCCGGCCTACCTGATAATGCCTGGAGACAAAAAGGGTCCTTATATAAATTTGAGGCTGTGGTGTTTGAAGAATAAGCTGGCTGATTTGCTAAAGCTATAAACTCAACATATAATTAAAGCTGGAAGGTGGTAAGTATGAGCTGGACAATTTATGCTATTCTAATAATCTTCGGCCTGTTCATTATCCTGATGATCGTCAACCCGAACCTTTCTTGCTTTGGTCGTCGGATTCGTTCCCCCTTTTATCCTGTGGTCAGAAAAAGAAAGATTAAAGCCGCGGCCAAAGATTATAAACTGGATCTTAGCCCTGGAGAACAGACCAGTAAGAAACAGCCGGATCCCGAGGTGAAAAAGAAGCTGGAAGACGAATACGGTTTCAAGTTGGATTAGGACTGTAATCAAAGAGGGAAATAAGTGAACAGGGAGAAAGGTGGGAAGGGAATAGCATATTCGATAGCTTTTAGAACAAAAATTTATGCTGCCTTTTTTCTTCTAATTTGTCTGACGATAATTTCCTGTTCTCTGACTCCCCGGCCAGTTATTCCCGCCGGAGAGATTAAGTCCCTGAAGGCCGAAGGTTCTTTTTTTTATCGGGGAGAAGCTGGCCAGGGACGCTCACGTCTGCTTTTATACCTTCAGGCGCCAGACCAGATAAGACTGGAAATTTTTAACCCCCTGGGGGGGCTGGCATATATCATCTGGTTTAACGATACATGGGCGAGCCTTTATCTTCCTGGGCAGAAAGTTTTCTGGGAAGGCGAAACACAGGTACTTACAGCTGAGTTTTTAGGCGGGGTCGTTACGGCCAGAGAACTTGTCTGTTTGTTTTCCGGAAGATTAAAAGAGTTTGTTTCCAACCCAAACTGGCATCTTTTTGGCAAAGAAGCTGAAAATTTTTATGCTGGCCAAAAAGGTGACTGGAGGTTTGAGGTGAAAGAATTTTTCCAGGGTGGAGAAATACCCAGAACAATCTATTTTGAAAAACCAGGCCATACAGTACGCTTGCGGATTTTAAAAATAAGGTTCAATCAGCTGTTCCAGGCTGAGGTATTTATTCCGTCTTATACTTCCACAGCTTTAAAATTATCCTGGGAAGAGATATCCAGACTATGGAAGAAGTAATCTGTTTTTCTCCGGCGAAGATAAACCTTGGACTGGAAATACTTGGCGTGCGTGAGGATGGTTACCATGAACTGGTAACTCTGTATCAATCCATAGATTTATGCGATAAAATAATTTTTAAAGTCAGAACTGACGGGCATATTCTACTCACCGGGAATGATCCTCTGGTTGCCTGGAATAAGACTAACCTGGTCTTCCGGGCTGCTGAGATTTTAAAACAAAAGACGGGGGCAAGGTTAGGGGCTGAGATTTTGGTAGAAAAAAACATTCCGGCTGGCCGCGGACTGGGTGGAGGTAGTAGTAACGCAGCTGCTACCCTGCTGACTTTAAACCGGCTTTGGGACATCGGGTATGGTCCTGAAGAATTATTTGCTCTAGCTGCCGAACTTGGCTCAGATGTCTCCTTTTTCCTCATTGGGGGGCTTTGCCTGGGTCTCGGACGGGGAGAGCGTATACTGCCTCTGGAAGAACCAACCCGCTGGTGGGTGGTTTTAATACTTCCTGATTTTTCCGTTTCAACGGCCCTGGCTTACCAGGAATATGACCTTCTCGAACGCTCCTTGACTTCAACGAATAAAGAAAGTAAAATTATTCAGTTTTTAGAAGCTAAAGATATTTCATTAATTAGACAATTTAAAAATGATTTAGAGGCTGTAGCGTTTAAAATATATCCACAGCTGGCGGAAATTAAACAGGAAATAAATAGCAGCGGAGCAGAATTGTCTCTTATGAGTGGTTCGGGTTCGGCTGTATTTGGTTTGTATATGCAGGAGGATTTAGCCAGAGAGGCAGCCGCCAGGTTGGGTGAAAAATACAGGACAATTTTAGTAGCTACAGTCAGCAGGGAAGAGTACAGGCGCAAGCTCGGTACTGGGGCGTCGCCAAACTGGTAAGGCAACGGACTTTGGATCCGTCATTTGGAGGTTCGAGTCCTCCCGCCCCAGCTTTTTGAGTAAGGTTATATAGAAGAGGATATCCAAATGAAAGTTTTTGCTGGTTCTTCAAACCCTGATCTGGCCAGGAAGATTGCCAGTTATTTAGGAATTGAACTTGGTCGGTGTGTGCTTGATCGCTTTTCTGATGGAGAAATCCACTTTTACATTGATGAAAACGTCAGAGGGGAGGATGTTTTCGTCATCCAATCCGGCTGTTTTGACGCTAATTTTCACCTGATGGAATTATTTCTCATGCTGGATGCTTTCAAGCGGGCTTCTGCCGGCCGCATTACAGCGGTGATACCGTATTATGCTTATGCTCGTCAGGACTGGAAGGACCGACCGAGGGTGCCGATTTCTGCCAGATTAATGGCTGACCTGCTGGAAAAGGCCGGGGCTAACCGGGTTTTGACCATGGACCTGCATTCACCGCAGATTCAAGGATTTTTCTCCATCCCGGTGGACAACCTGACTTCTGCGCCTGTCATTGCCAATCACATCAAAACGCTGGACTTGGAAAACTTGACGGTTGTTTCTCCGGACGCTGGTGGTGTGGGGCGGGCCCGGGTTTTCGCCAAAAGGCTAAACGCCATGCTGGCTATTATTGATAAGAGAAGACCAGCTCCCAACGTGGCTCAGGTTTTACATGTTATCGGAGATGTAAAAGATAGAGATGTTGTGCTTTTTGATGACATGGTGGATACGGCCGGGACCCTGACCCTGGGTGTGGAAGCTTTGAAGCGGGAAGGTGCCAGACGTATTTTCGCTGCCTGTACTCACCCGGTTCTATCCGGAGAGGCAATTGAACGCATAGAAAAATCAAGTCTGGAAAAAATATTTGTCACGGATACTATTCCGTTGAAAGACAAGGCTAAAAACAATCAGAAATTTCAGATGCTTTCTGTGGCTGAGCTTTTCGGCGAGGCCATAAAAAGAATAAATGAGGGTAGCTCAGTTAGCTCTCTTTTTACTTAAGGAGGAGAAAAATGACTCTGGTAATCAAAACAGAGAAAAGGACCGAACTCGGTAAAAACGCTTCCGGTCGTCTTAGACGGCAGGGTTTGGTGCCCGCCATTCTTTATGGTGAATCCATTGAAAATGTCCCGTTAATTCTCAAGAAAAAAGACATCATAGAAATTCTAAAATCCGAGACCGGAGAAAACACTATTTTTAAGGTGGCCTTTGATTCTGAAGAACGGGATGTAATGATTAAAGAAGTGCAGATAAACCCCGTCACCGACGAATTAACTCATGTGGATTTAATCCAGATTTCCATGGATAAACCTGTTCGTGTTTCTGTTCCGGTGGAATTGGTCGGTGAGGCTGTGGGCGTTAAAACCGAAGGCGGTATTGTTGACTTTCTGCTGCGCGAACTGGAAATAGAGTGCTTGCCGCGAGAAATTCCTGAATCCATCAAAGTGGACATCAGCAATCTTCATATCCACCAGGCTTTTAAGGTTCAGAACCTGCAGCTGCCGGCCGGAATTAAAATTTTGCATGACCCCAACACAGCTATTGTAGTTATAAGCAGTGTAGCCGAAGAAGAGACACCAGCCACAGGCGAGGAAGTGATTGAAGGCGCAGAAATGAAGGAACCAGAAGTTATCAAAAAAGAACGGAAGAAAGAAGAAGAGGAAGAAACCAAGGAGTGATGAGTGTGGCTGGTGGTTGGTCTGGGGAATCCAGGGACTGAATATAGCCGAACCCGGCACAACGTTGGTTTTATGGTGGTCCAGACACTCGCCCGGGAGCTTGGCGTTCAGGTGAGGAAAAAAAAATACCGCTCAAAAATAGCCATGGCCCAAATTTCGGGCGAGAAAGTTATTCTGGCCCTTCCCCAGACGTACATGAACATGAGCGGTCTGGCAGTCAAGGACTTATTAAACGGGTTTAAACTCTTGCCGGCCAATATGGTGGTAATCTACGATGACCTAGACTTAAACTTTGGTGAGATCAGAATCAGGCCGCAGGGCAGTGCCGGGACGCATAAGGGAATGAAGTCCATTGTGCAGGAAATAAACACCACAGTGTTTCCCAGAGTCAGAGTGGGTATTGGCCCGAAAGCTGAAGCTCAGGGGGCGGCGGATTTTGTGCTCTCCGAGTTTTCAGCTGAAGAAATGAGCGCTCTTAAACCAGTCATAGAAAAAGCCAGCCGCGCTGTGCAGATGATTGTAAACGGTGATATACAAAAGGCGATGAACGAATTTAATCGTAAAAAAGTTTGATTTTTTGCCAAAATAGTTTAAAATAGGAGTTCAACTCCTTGCTCGTGCCAGGGAAGGCATGGGCTATAAAACCATAAGGAGGTTAAGATGAATCAATACGAAACAGGTTTCATTATTGCCCCCAATCTTTCTGAAGAAGAAACCACCCGCCTGATTGACCAGATGGCTGAAGTGGTTTCGGCTAAGAAAGGCCAGATGATCAAGCAGGACCTCTGGGGTAAAAGAAGACTAGCTTACCCCATCAAGCATTTCCAGGAGGGCTTTTATGTCTTCTTTACCTACGAAGGCACGCCGGCTGTTCCTGCAGAACTGGAAAGGAAGTTCAAGCAGACCGATGCTATCCTGCGCTTTATGACCATCAAAAAAGATCCCCGTGGAATGGTGAAGAACAAAAAGAAAGAAAAAGCTGTGGAGTCGGCACCCGCGGCCGAAGCTGAGACCCCAGCTGAAGTGCAGGGCGAATCCCAGACCCCAATGGATGAGGAGGTAAAATAAGATGGCCACAAAAGAAGAAAGAGAAAAAACAGAAAAAACTCAGGCAAGAAGGTTTTTCCCTCCGAAGAAAAAAGTTTGTCGTTTCTGTGAGCGGAATTTGCGGGATATAGATTACAAAGCGGTAGAAATCCTGCGCAAGTACATTCCGGACCGCGGTAAGATTGCTCCCCGCCGGGTAACCGGTACCTGTGCTTATCATCAGAAAAAACTGGCTCGCGCCATAAAGAGAGCGCGCATCATGGCACTGTTGCCTTTCGTGGAAGATTGAAGTGCAGGAGGCTACAGATGAAAGTTATCTTACTGGAAAACGTAGAAAAAGTTGGACGGAAAGGTGATATCCTGGAGGTGGCCCCTGGCTTTGCCAGAAATTATCTCATTCCCCGTCGTCTGGCTATGGAAGTTACGCCGGCGAACATCAAAATGGTGGAAATGCAGCAAAAAGCTCTGAAAAAGAAGCTGGAAAAAGAGCGCTTAACCTATCAGGAGTTGATCAAAAAGCTGAATGAAGTAACTCTAACTTTCTACCGCCGCTCGATTGAAAAAGATGTGATTTTTGGTTCTGTCTCGGCTTCTGATATACAGGAAGAACTGGCCAAACTGGGCTTTGAAATAGATAAGAAAAAGATTATTCTAGATGAGCCCATAAAAAGATTGGGAACCTTTACTGTGCCTATCAAGGTCTATCATGAAGACCGGGCGGAGATAAAAGTCATTGTAGAAAAAGAGGCTCAGGATAAAGCCGGACAGGAAGAAGAAAAAATCTAGTCTTGAGAACGGGCAGATTTTCGGTTCGTCTCTTTCAGGAAGAGAATCAGAGGCCAGTATCCTCTGAAGAGAGATAAAAATGGAACTTGACTTAACCGTTCTCAAAAAAGCTCCGCCGCACAGCCTGGAAGCGGAAAAGACAGTTCTGGGTGGCATTATGGTCAATAATGCCTACCTGAATGTTGTTCTTTCTGCCATCAATATCGATGATTTCTACAAAGATGCCCACCGGACTATTCTGGAAAAAATGATTCAGTTGATGGACCGAGGGCAACCCATTGATTTGCTCACCTTAAGTGAAGAACTAAACCGGGCTGGTCTGCTGGAAGAGGTTGGGGGCGCATCCTACCTGGCTTCTCTGATGGATGGAGTGCCCAGAAGCCTGAATATTGAGTATTATGTTCAGATTATAAAAGAAAAATCACTTCTGCGTAAATTAATATTTTCCTCAGCCAAGATTATTACCTCTTCCTATGAACAGCAGGTAGAAGCTGACGAGCTTATCAGCGAAGCCCAGCAGGCCATAGTAGAGATTGCGGAAGAAAAAATAAAGCCGGGCTTTATTCCTGTAGGAAACCTGACGGCTTCCATGATGGAAACAATCCGCATTCTGGCCCAGCGCCGAGAAGCGGTAACTGGCATTCCTACTGGATTTATTGATTTGGATAACCTGACAGCCGGGCTGCATCCCTCTGAATTCATCGTGTTGGCGGCCAGACCATCTATGGGTAAAACTGCTCTGGCTCTCAACATTGCCCAGCATGTCGGGCTACATACTGATTATTATGCCGGGTTCTTTTCCATTGAAATGTCCAAAGAGCAGGTAGCACTGAGGTTACTCTGTTCTGAAGCTCAGGTGGATATCAAAAAAGCCAGGTCTGGTTTTATCAGCGAAAGGGAGTTTGAAAAACTTCAGATGGCAGCAGAAACTCTTTCTCAGGCCCGGATTTATATCGATGAATCGCCGGCTCTTACAGTCATGGAAATGAAGGCCAAGTGCCGTCGCCTAAAATTAGAAGGACATCTGGACATTGTCTTTGTGGATTATATTCAGCTGATGCGCACTGGGGCCCGGTTTGAAAACCGCAACCAGGAAATGTCCTTTATTTCACGTTCACTGAAAGAACTAGCCAAAGAGCTAAAAATTCCGGTTGTGGGTATTTCTCAGCTCAGCCGCGCGCCGGAGAAAATGCGCAAAGAACCACGGCCTATGCTCTCTGATTTGAGAGAATCTGGAGCTATTGAACAGGATGCGGATGTCGTGATATTTATTTACCGTCCGGACTATTATCACCCGGAAGATGAAGCCATCAGAGGCATTGCCGAGGTGAGCGTGGCTAAACAGCGCAACGGTCCGCTGGGGACCGTGCACCTTGTTTTTCTCAGGGAATTCGCCAAATTTGCCAACATGGAGTTTGGGTACCAGGAAGAGGGGGTGTAAATTAAGCACATGACCAGACAGGTCTTGGGGGCTGTGTTCGAGAACTTTTTCTTCGAGCTCGGCCAGGTGTTTGAACTGGGTTGGCAGGCTTTTAAGTCTATTTTTAAGAAACCATTTGAAAAAGCCAATTTCCTGCAACAGCTGGAGGAAGTCGGGGTAAATTCTCTTCTCGTGGTCTCGCTAACTGCTGCTTTCGGCGGGCTGGTTTTTGGCTTGCAAACTTATTTAGCCTTTCATCGTTATATTGGTCCCGGCTCGGAATCTCAGGGTGGGCCCATTATTGCCGTCGGCTTGTGCCGCGAGCTGGTTCCTATTCTGGTAGGGCTGATGGTTGCTGGTCGGGTAGGTTCGGCCATGGCCGCTGAAATTGGCACCATGAAAATAACTGAACAGATTGATGCGCTTTTCAGTCTCGGTGCTCACCCAGTCAGGTACCTGGTGGTTCCCAGGGTGCTGGCCAGCCTGATTATGGTTCCCATACTCACTCTTTATGGTGATGTCATCGCTATCTTTGGCGGATTTGCCTATAATGTTTTACTGATGAAGGTTAACAAGACTCTTTATGTGCAAAACACCCTCAAGTATTTTGAAATATGGGATGTTTCGGTTGGCTTAATCAAGGCCTTGATTTTTGGTCTGGTCATCGCAGTAGTTGGCTGCTGGCAAGGTATGACCGCTGAAGGTGGAGCTGAGGGTGTGGGGCGGGCTACTACTAAGTCAGTTGTGGTGGCCAGCATTGCTATTCTTATCCTGAATTTCTTCTTGAGCAAGGTGTTGCCTTCCACGCTGAGATAATTAGTAATTATGTTAACAGAGCAAAAATGAATAAGATAAAGATTCAATTGTCTGACGTGCACAAATCTTTTGGCCAGAAGCAAGTTCTGCGCGGAGTTGACCTTGATATTTATGAAAATGAAACCATAGTTATCATCGGTCAGAGCGGTTCAGGTAAAAGCGTGCTGCTGAAGCACATCATAGGCATCATGAAACCTGACCGCGGTCATATCTACGTAGACGGCCAGGACATTACCCAGCTTTCTGAAGAAGAACTGATGAAACTCAGCCGCAAGTTTGGCATGCTGTTTCAGGGAGCAGCGTTGTTTGATTCTTTGACCGTGGCCGAGAACGTAGCTTTTGGCCTGAGGAGACATACCAACCTTTCTGAGGAAGAAATTCAGCAAGTGGTAAAAGCCAGTCTGGAACGGGTTGGCCTGCGCGGGGTGGAAAATTTACTGCCCTATGAACTTTCGGGTGGAATGAAAAAAAGAGTTGGCCTGGCCCGGGCTATTGCTTACAACCCGGAGATTATTCTGTATGATGAACCGACGACCGGCCTGGACCCGATTAGAGCAGATGCTATCAACGAATTAATTCTTCAGCTTAAAAAAGACCTCTGCGTGACTTCGGTAGTCATTACCCATGATATGAACTCCACTTATAAAATAGCTGACAGGATAGCCATGCTTTATGATGGTCGGATAATTGAAGTGGGAACGCCGGAAGAAATCAGGAATTCTTCCAACCCGGTTGTCCAGCAATTCATAAATGGCCGGGCCACAGGCCCGATAGAAGAATGGTGAGGTGATTAAATGACTAGAAGAGAAGTCAGGGTGGGCATATTTCTATCAGGAGCCTTACTTTTGCTAGCCCTGTTAATTTTATTTGTTGGTAATGTCCAGGAGCTTTTTAAAAAACCCGGTTACCGCGTGTATGCTCTGTTTGATTCGGCTTTGGGATTGGAAAAAAACGCTGCTGTTAAAATGGCTGGCATTAAAATCGGTTTGGTTAAGGATATTTCTCTTGATGGTCGTCGGGCCCGGGTGACCATGAGTATTTACCCGAACTACCGCATTCCCCATGGCTCACGCGTGACCCTGGCTTCACTCGGCATCCTGGGAGAAAAGTACGTGGAGATTGTCCCGGGTAAAGAAGATACTTATTATGAGCCAGAAGAAATAATGGAATCTCTTCCGCCCATCAGCTTTGACCAGCTGGGGACGCTCCTGCTGTCCATGGGCGAAGATGTAAAAAGAGTGAGCAATTCCGTAAACAACGTTATAATTAAAGATCTTGGGCCTAACCTTAAAAAGACGCTGGAAAATCTACAGTCGCTGACTGCTGACCTGGACACCATCCTTAAAGAAAACCGCGAAACTTTACGCCAGACCATCCAGGAAACCGACCTGACGGTTAAAAACTTCAACCAGCAAGTAACGGGTGTTTCCCAGGGGGTGCAGGAGACACTAGCTGAAGTCAGGGGCCTGATAAAAGATAACCGGCAAGATGTGCGAGAAAGTCTGGAGAAACTCAAGCATAATCTTGACCAGCTGCAGAAAACCATTGAAAGTCTCAACCACATGCTGCAAAAGATTGAGAAAGGCGAAGGCACAGCTGGTCGCCTGGTAAACGACCCCACCCTTTATGAAGAAACAAAAGAAGCTGTCAACCAGGTGAAAAGCATCAGTTCTACGGTCTCTGCTCTCAGCCCCATGGCCGGGATTCAGGGTTGGTATTATGGTGAAAGCGAAAAATTTAAAGGAATGCTGGGGGCTGGCTTTAACTGGAAAAACCGGCTGTTGTTTTCCGCCGGGGTCAGCAATCGTCTTGTGGATGAGCATATCCTGTATTCCCTGCAGGGTGGCCTTAGGTTTCGGCACCTTTCTTTACGGGCTGGTTTGATTGAATCTAAATTTGGGGCCGGGCTGGATTTGTCTTTATTAAAAGACAGGCTTTCCTTGAGCGTGGAGGGCTTTGATTTTAACCGTTCCTCAAGGCCGCAATTCAGGTTTTACGGCCGTGTTTTCCCCACCAGGAATTTTTTCCTGCTGGCCGGCCTGGACGATTTTTCTCTGTCCTCCAACCGTGAATTTTTCTTTGGACTGGGGTGGACATGGCGTTGAGATGAGCTGCCCAGAAAGGAAAAGGTTGAGATGAAAAAAGGAACGGTTTTTGTCTGCCAGAATTGTGGTTTTCGTTCGCCAAAATGGCTCGGCCGCTGCACCATGTGTGGTGAGTACAACACCATGGTGGAAGAGCTGGAAGAAGAAGTGTCCGTGGCTTTATCAGAAACCGGCGGCGAGCCAGTGCTCTACAGCGAGATCAAAGAAACAGCTGGCCAGAGAATTCCGGTAGGCATTGAGCCGGTCAACAACGTTCTGGGTGGCGGGCTGGTGCTCGGTTCGGTGGTGCTCATTGGTGGTGAGCCGGGTATCGGCAAGTCCACGCTCCTGCTGCAAGTGTCCAAGGATTTAGCCGGCCGCGAGCAGCCGGTGCTCTATGTTTCTGGAGAAGAGTCCCTGGAACAAATCAAGCTTCGTGGCGACCGTCTGGGACTGACCGGAGAAAAGGTTTATCTGCTGGCAGAAACAGCTCTGGAAAGAATAGTCAGCGTAGCTGACCGGATGAACCCACGGGCTCTGGTGATAGATTCTGTGCAGACCATCTTCTCCTCCAAGCTTACCTCCAGCCCGGGCACCATAAGCCAGGTGCGGGAGGTAACCAACCAGGTTTTCCGTCTGGCTAAAAATAAACAGATTCCAGTTTTTCTTATTGGGCATATTACGAAGGATGGAACCCTGGCCGGGCCCAAATCGCTTGAGCATATGGTGGATGTGGTACTCCTGTTTGAGGGCGAAAGGGACCATAACCACCGGGTGCTACGAGTGCTGAAAAACCGCTTTGGCCCGGTTTCTGAGCTGGCCATTTTTGAGATGAGCCAGTCTGGTTTAAAACCTATTGATAACCCATCGGCATTTTTCCTGCGGGAACGGCCGAAGAATGAGCCGGGCAGCGTGGTTGTTTCTACCATTAAAGGAACTAGACCACTCCTGGTGGAAATTCAGGCTCTGGTTTCCTCTACTCTGTTTTCTGGCAACCCACGCCGCATGTCCATCGGTTTAGACCATTACCGGGTGTCGATGCTCCTGGCCCTGGTGGAAAAGAAGATTGGCTACAGTTTTGCTGGTGAGGACATTTATTTAAATGTGGCTGGTGGGTTGACAGTCGATGAACCAGCTGCCGACCTTGGGGTGGTTCTGGCGGTCATCTCTTCGGTCAAAAATATTCCGCTTCCCAGAGAAATGGCTGTTTTCGGTGAAGTCGGGCTGAGCGGTGAGGTCCGGTCCGTCAGTCAACCCGTAGCCAGGGTAAAGGAAGCTCGTTCGCTGGGGTTTGAGCTGGTCTTGATGCCAGAAGGGAATCTGTCGCAGCTGACCGGAGAAAATATTACTGGTATCAAATGTCTGGGAGTAAATTCGGTTAAGAAAGCTTTAACACAAATATTTTAATTTTTTGTTCATTTTTGTAAAATAAGCCTGAACCTGAAGGAAGGATTAATAATATGGGATTAATAATTTTCAGGTTAATTATTGTAGTTTTATTGACCATAGCTGGGTATTTTTATCCCCCGTTTACTCTTAGTGCCAAAAGCGGTGCCCTGGTTGGTTTGGTTCTGGCCAGCTTGATCATTTTGTTAGAAATAAAAGTGCGCAAAGCTCAATTCAGGATTATCTGGACTGCCTCCGTTGGGACTCTTCTGGGTGTAATCATTGGCTGGTTGCTTGGTTCTATCTATCACAACGTAGTCAAAACTTCATCCATGTCCAGTTTTATCCGCATCTTTTTCCTAGTGACTTTTCCCTATCTCGGTTTTTTGCTGGGCATTAAGAAACCGGAATGGCTGGAACCAGCCTTTCTGGTCAATTTTTTTAAGAGTAAAAGTGAAGAATATACCTATAAACTGCTGGACACTTCGGTCATTATAGACGGTCGTATTGCCGAAGTTTGTGATACCGGCTTTATTGAAGGGGTGCTGGCAGTTCCTCAATTTGTGCTTAAAGAACTTCAGCTGGTGGCTGATTCCCCGGACCCATTAAAACGCCAACGCGGCCGACGCGGCCTGGAAGTGTTAGACCGCCTGCAGAAAAACTCCAAGGTTAAAGTGGTTATTTCCGACCTGGATTTTCCTGAAGTAAAGGACGTGGATTCCAAGTTGATTGAATGTGCCAAGAACCTTAAAGCTAAAATCATCACCAATGATTTTAACCTCAACAGAGTAGCTAAACTTCAGGGTATTGAGGTGTTGAACATCAACGAGCTGGCTAATGCCCTTAAACCAATCGTGCTGCCTGGCGAAACCATGCGCGTTTTTATTCTTAAGGAAGGCAAGGAAAAAGACCAGGGTGTGGCTTATCTTGATGATGGGACGATGGTGGTGGTAGATAATGCCCGGCGGATGATTGGTCAGACAGTAGATATTACAGTGACTTCTGTACTGCAGACCACCGTGGGTAAAATGATATTCGGGCGTTATAACGGGGAACTGCACTCCTGAATAATGAAAGGGGGTAAGAAGGAGTAAAGCCAATGCAAATGAGAGTGGGCCTGGGCTATGACCTACACCGCCTGGTTCCAGAGCGAAAGTTAATCCTTGGTGGCGTGGAAATACCGGCCGACAAAGGATGTCTGGGACATTCAGATGCGGATGTTCTGATTCATTCTCTTATAGATGCTTTGTTAGGAGCCTGCGGCCTGGGAGATATTGGTCAAAAATTTCCGGATACTAATCCAGCCTATGCCGGCATTTCCAGCCTGGAATTACTCCAGCAGGTGATGGAAGAAATCCGGGGAGCTGGTTTCTCTTTAGTCAATACTGACAGTGTGGTGATTATGGAGAAACCGAGAATCTCAGCTTTTACGGATGCCATGAAAGCTAATCTTTACCCGATACTGGGGGTGGCTCCTGATAAAATAAGCATTAAGGGCAAGACAGCTGAAGGCACAGGAGAAATAGGTGCCGGGGAAGCTGTAGCCTGCTGGTCGGTGGTTCTGGTGGTACGTAAATAGCAGTTATTTTTTGCTTTAAATTATTTAATTTGATATAATTTATTCTAAAAATTCAGGGGAGTAGATTTTTTTTAACAAAACATAAAAAGCTGTCATAAAAGTCTTATCTAAACGAAACTACTCTTCTGAAAAAAATTAATTTATGAAAGGAGTTTTAAATGAAGTCATTAAAAGAGATTGCTGCTAAAGCTTTTCTCTCTGAGAAACAGCTTCAAGAGCTGGAAACACTAATCCTGAAAGACAATTTCTTCCCGGTAGAAACAGTGCGTCAGGAAATTGAGACCTTCTGCACTGACCTGGGCCTGAATAGTCAGTATTTTGAGACCACACCGCTGCCCACCATCGCCAAGCATATTGAAGCTCTGAGAGCTGCGGAAATCCTGGCCGCTCTGCGGGGAGAAAAAGAAATCAAGATTGACTTTGCCACCGAGCATGAGGATGAAGCTTTTTATCTAGTGGAAGATAATCATTACCGGGCCATTGAGATTGAAGAAAGAATAGAAAAAAAGTATCCCGGCCATCGCCTGCAGTCTTACCGCTCGGCCAGCAAGTTGCGCGGAGTTGAATACCTTCGCTGGTATGTGGTTTGCAAGCCTGAGTTTCCAACGAAGGAAATTCTGCCGGAAGAAACTGACCTGAAAAAGATTGCTGACAAAGAGTTATTAAAATCCATTCCCAGGGAAACGTATGATAGGTACCAGGGCCTGTTAAAAAAGGCCAAGGACCAGGAAAAGCCTTACATTGAGGTTAATCACGTGCCCAAGGACAACACCCTGCGTATCTCTGTTGTTTGCAATAGCGATTCTATACCCCGGTTTTTTATCAATGTTTCCGATGTGCTGAATTCTCAGGGACTAGTTTCCAAGCGCAAGTACATAGAACATTTTGCCAACGGTAAGACCATTTTTACTTTTTATGTTGATGACATCAAAGATGAAGCTAAACTGCAGGGCTTGGTGGGGGATATTTCTGTAATTTATGCCATTCCGGAAAGCCCACTTTCCCGGCTGTTTCGGGAGAATAAGCTAACAGCTCAGGAAACAGTTTTTGGTGTTTCAGCCTGGAGTTTCTGTCATCAGTTCTTAAGCTCCTACAATGAAGAATACTTGAAACTTTCTCAGGCTTTGAAGGATTCACCCGAGCTGCTTGGTTTGCTGCAGGAGATGAAAACCAGACTGGCTAAGGGAACTTTTACAGAAGACCGGGTCTGGAAGGCGCTGATTGATAATTATCAATTCGTTAAAAAACTTTTTGTGGTCTTTGACAAAAAATTTAACCCGCTGGAGAAAGACCATAAAGTAGAAGGTAAGCTTGAAGATTTGGAAAAGGAAATAAGCCGGGAAGTGCAGATTGAAACTGACCGCATTGTGCTGTTGACAATCATTAAATTTATAAACTCCATTCTCCGCACCAACTTCTACAAACGGGAGAAAGTTTCCATTGCCTACATGTATAAACCAGATTTTCTTAACAAGGTGGAATACCCGGTGACTCCCTTTGGTGTTTTCCATGTAATTGGTAAGGAGCTGCGCGGTTTCCACATCCGTTTCCGCGACATTGCCCGTGGCGGAATCAGAATCGTTCGCTCTATCAATTATCAGACATATCTGAAAAACTCTGATTTCATCTTTAATGAAAATTATAACCTGGCTCTGACCCAGCAGAGGAAAAACAAGGACCTGGCTGAAGGTGGTTCCAAAGGAACCATTCTCTTGCGCTGGGGCTTTAATGAGAAGATGACCGTCGCTTTCAAAAAATACATTGATGGTTTGCTCGACCTGATGATGCCGGACAAGAGCATTGTTGATTATTACGGAAAAGATGTGATCCTGTTTCTGGGCCCGGATGAGTGGACGGCTGATTTAATGGAATGGGCAGCCTACCGGGCCAAGGCACGTGGTTATAAATTCTGGAAAGCCTTTACCACCGGCAAGCCTCTCAGCATGGGTGGCATTCCGCATGACCGTTACGGTATGACCACTAACTCTGTGCATGAATATGTGCTTGGTACGCTGGAAAAACTTGGCCTTAAAGAAGAAAACATAACCAAGGTCATGACCGGCGGGCCGGATGGCGACCTCGGTTCTAACGAAATCTTGATTTCCAAGGATAAAATTCTGGCTATCATCGATGGTTCAGGTGTTTTGTATGACCCTGAAGGCATCAACCGCAAAGAGCTGACCAAACTGGCCAAAGCCAGAAAGATGGTGGAAAACTTCAACCGTTCGCTGCTTTCTCCCCAGGGCTTCCTGGTCACCATCAAAGACCGGGATGTCACCCTGCCGGATGGTGAAAAAGTGGAAAACGGCCTGGAGTTCCGCAACAATTTCCATCTGCACCCAAAATTCAAAGCCGATATTTTTGTGCCCTGCGGCGGACGTCCGGCTTCGGTCAACATCAACAACTGGAAAGCCTGGCTCGATGCTGATGGGCGGCCAAGGTTTAAAGCTGTGATTGAAGGTGCCAACCTGTTTCTGACTCAGGAAGCCAGACTCAGACTGGAAGAAAAAGGTGTAATTATCTACAAAGATGCGTCGGCTAACAAAGGCGGAGTTACTTCTTCTTCTCTGGAAGTACTGGCCAGTATGGTTATGACTGATAAAGAATGGGAAGAACTGATGTGTGTGAAAAATGGTCAGGAATCTGATTTTCGAAAACAGTATGTCAAAGAAGTTATTGATATCATTAGGCAAAATGCTCGCCTTGAGTTTGAGATCATCTGGAAAGAAAATGCTCGCACGGGTATCCCCAGAGCTATCCTGACCGATATGATTAGCGAAAAAATAAACCAGATTAAAGATGCTGTGAGAGAATCTGATCTGATTAAGAATAAAACGTTGCTGAAGAAAGTTATTGAAACGG
The DNA here is from genome assembly GCA_014359965.1 of Candidatus Aminicenantota bacterium. Taxonomy (GTDB): domain Bacteria; phylum Acidobacteriota; class Aminicenantia; order Aminicenantales; family Saccharicenantaceae; genus Saccharicenans. Next base: position 3,924 of record JACIYK010000005.1, on the reverse strand, counting down.
GTGTGCCTAGGTCGCTGCTCAAGCTGGTCGGTGTCAACCGCATCATTAACAAGCTACCCGAAAACTACCTGAGAGCTCTTTTTGCTTCCCGGCTGGCCGGACGTTACGTTTATGCTCATGGGCTGGAAGCCAATGAAGTTGACTTTTACCACTTCCTGGAAGAGTTTAAAAAGAGCTGAGGCTGACTTAGCTCTTTAACTTATTTCGCCAGTAATGTAGGCCCGGGTTCTGGGGTCTTGAGGAGAAGTCAGGACTTCAGAAGCCGGGCCGAATTCTATTAGCTCTCCAAGGTAGAGAAAAGCCACGTAATCAGCCAGCCGGCGGGCCTGTCTCAGGATGTGAGTTACCAGCACGATGGTGTAATTTTCTTTAAGCCGCAGCAGCTGGGCTTCCACGTTTCGGCTCGACTGGGGGTCAAGAGCTGAGGTTGGTTCGTCACACAGCAGGATTTCTGGCTCCACCGCCAGTCCTCGAGCTAGGCAGAGGCGTTGCTGCTGACCGATAGACAGGCGGCTGGCCGGTTCAGACAGACGGGCCTTGACTTCGTCCCAGAGTCCGGCCAGACGCAGATATTTTTCTACCACATGGTCTATTTTCTTTTTGTTCTGCAGGCCATGTATCCTCGGGCCAAAAGCCACGTTTTCATAAATGGACATAGGCAATACCTGAGGTTTTTGAGAAAGAAGTCCCATTCTTTTTCTTACCTGGGTGACATCCACTTCTGGAGCATAGATATTCTGGCCGTCAAAAAGAATTTCGCCTTCTACCCGGGCTTCTTCCACTTCATCCAGAAGCCGGTTAAAGCATTTAAGCAGGGTAGTTTTCCCGCAACCAGAAGGGCCGATAATGACCGTGATGCTATGAGCCGGGATGTTTAGAGAAATGTCTTTTAGGACCTGATTTTTACCGTAAAAAACGTTGACACCTTTAAGACTGATTCTTCCGTGGTCGACCATGTTTTTCTCCGCAGATAACAATCTTGATGGGGCCAAAGGAGAAACTGCTTTTAGGCTTCATTTAATCCTATGCCTCCCCAGATGTCTCCCTAAAAAGCGAGCGGCCAGGCTGATAGCCAGAATCATTAAGGTCAAAATAGCGGCCGAAGCAAACGCTCTTTGCTGCACCTCAGGGAAGGGAGAATTCAGCTGGAAAAAAATAGCCAGAGGCAGGGTAGCAACTGGCTGTAAGAGAGAAGTAGTGAGGCGGTCAGTGTAGCCGGCGGTAAAAAGCACGGAAGCCGCATCACCCAGCCCGCGGCCGAGAGCAATGAGAATGGCCGTAATCAGCCCGGGAAAAACCTGTCGTAGCACCACCCTGGTAGCTGTCTGCCAGCGGCTGGCTCCCAGAGAAAAAGCGGCTTCCTTGAGTTCAGAGGGCACCAGGCGCATGGTCTCGTCCACCGAGCGGGCCAGAATGGGCAGTTCTACCAGGGCCAAAGTTACCATCCCGGCCAATAGCGAAGCTCTAAGGTGCAGAGTCAGCATCAGCAGGAACCCAAAAGCTCCATAAACAATGGAAGGAATGCCCCAGAGTATATCAAGCATCAACCTGATCAGTTCAGCCCAGGCAGATTTTTTCTTTAGGTAAGTGTTGAGGAAAATAACCCCGGGCAAGGCAATGATGAGGGCCAGAAGGGTGGCGCCAGTGGTTATTTCCATAGAACCAACGATGGCGTTAAGTATACCGCCTTCCTGGCCGAGGTAATAGCCTGTCCCCGGCGTCCTGGTAATCATGGAAATTTTGAGTGCCGGCAAGCTTTTACCCAGGATAATGCCCAGGATTAAAAGGAGGAAAATGACCACCAGACTGGCGGAAATGAGCATTAAACAATGAAAGGCGCGGTCAAGCCGTTTACGGCGTTTCAACCTGATGTCCGCAGATAAAGGTTGCCGGAGCATTTACACAGACCTCCTGATAAGTCTGGATAAGTAAAGGCGTGCCAGCAGGCTGAAAATTATGACCAGCAAAAGCAGAATAAGAGCTGCCAGGTTTAAAGCAGATTCATAACCAGGAATCGACAGCATCTCTCCGTAATTGTTGGCCAGAAGCGCGGGGATGGGATAGGCGGGAGAGAAGAGTGAGCGGGGTATTTCAGGTACGTTGCCGACAACCATCAGTACGGCAATGGTTTCTCCAAAAGCTCGTGCCAGTCCAAGGATACAGGCAGCCAGAAGTCCTGGACGTGCCTTTTTCAAAATAACATATCTTACCACTTCAAACCTGGTAGCGCCCAGGGCCAGAGCAGCTTCTTTTAAGCTGACCGGTACGGAACCAAGCACCTCCACAGAAACATGTATAATCGTCGGCATAATCATCACGGCCAGTACTACTCCAGCTGTTAGAAGGCAATAACCTGAGCTTGAAGTCCCAAAAAGTGGAGCCAGATACTTGCTCACCAGTGGCACTACCATCAGCATGCCCCACATACCGTAAATTACCGAGGGCAGACCAGCCAGCAGGTCAATGGCCGGGAGAAACATCTTTCTCGCTCGGTTAGGCGCGTATTCAGCCAGGTAAAGTGCAGTAAAAAGGGAAACGGGCAAAGCCAGCAAAAAAGCTACCGCGGTGACCGAGAGGGTACCAATTATAAATGGCCAGAGCCCAAATTCACCTTTTTGCGGCTGCCAGGCAGAAGAAAAGATAAGGTGCGACCAGGATTTTAAACTAAGAAGCGGTAAGGCTTTGAGGAAAATGGCCAAAAAAATGGCTGAAACCAGCACCACAGGGAAAAAGGCGCTGAGGCCTGATACCCTGGCTGCCAGCCCTTCTTTTTTCATCTCGCTTTTGTTCCTCTTTGTGCTTCCGAAAGTTCTGCAAAAATTTTGGTTTTTTCCTTTTGCAGGATTTCGTTTGAGAGTGTAACGTAGCCGACTTCTTCCACCAGACTCTGCCCTTGCTCTAAGCACCACAGTATAAAGGTTGCTGTTAATTTGTTATGTAATGGTCGGGTGATAACCAGGTAGAGGTCTCGGGCTGGCGGAGAAGGGTAAACGCCAGTAGCTATAGCCCGCTTTATTTTTTCTCTCGTCTGGTAAAAATTTTCTTCAGCAGAAAGCTGACCATCATCGTTGAGGTCCAGTGGGCCAATGGCCAGGCCAGGATGGAGTTGTCCGGTGCGGGGGTTAAAGGCGAAATTCAGGTTGTTAAAACCAAGTGCCAGAGGGTCACGCCGCACGGCTTCAACCAGGCCAGGATCCCCGTAGATGGCAATGCCTTTGAGGTCTTCCTGATGAGCACCCAGAAAAGCGGCCCAGGTTTCAGCTGCCCCACAGGCATCAGACCTGGTATATAGATGAATCGGTGTTTTTCCTTTCTGGCCGATGAGTTCTTCCCAGGTCTTAATCCGGCCTTCAACCCAGACCTGGCACAAGAGCTTCTTCTGCAGACCTTTCTGTTGGATAAACTTGAGAAAAGGGTTCTTCTGATTGAGAGTGACCACCACTGCATCTCGGGCGACGGCCACTGGTATTGCTCCTCGATTTATCTCTTCAGCATAAACCTCACGGGAAACCAGGGCGATGTCCACCAGCCCAGACAGAACATCGGCCATGCCTTTTCCCGCGCCACCAGCCTGAAGGTCAATTTTTACCCTTGGGTTTATTTTTTGAAATTCTTCAGCCCACCTGGCAACCAGAGGATAAAGAGCCCAGGCGCCAGAAAGGCTGAGCTGTCCCTTAAGCTGTAAGGAATTTTGCCAGCCTGAAGATTTTTCTTTTTTGAATAAAGTCTCAGAGTCAGCTCCTGGAAAGGTAAAGTTTAGTGAGAAAAGAAATAGTAAAGACAGGAGAACTGGCCTTTTAAACCTGGAAGATTCCCAGAAATTGGAGAAAAATCTGAAGGCAGTTTTAACTCGTGATTTTGCCTTTCTCTGTCTTTTATAAATTACGACTGTCTGCCCGGTCATTTTATCTCTACTCCTAATAT
>JACIYK010000049.1 GCA_014359965.1 Candidatus Aminicenantota bacterium | reverse complement strand
GTTCCTCTCCCGCAGGCCGGACATCCTCTGCGTTCAGGAGACCAAGGCGGCGGAGGAACAGGTGCCGCGGGAGCTGCGCGAGGTGGACGGCTACCACGTCTTCTTTTCCGCCGCTGAGCGCAGGGAGAAAGAAGTACATGAGGCTGATTAACAAAAGAAGGGTAGTTATAACTGGAATTGGCCTGGTCACCCCCCTGGGTATCGGCAAAGACCTTAACTGGGAAGCTTTGCTAGCCGGCCGCTCGGGCATAAGCACCATTACCCGTTTTGACATTTCCCGTTTTGCTACTAAAATCGCTGGAGAAATAAGGAATTTTGACCCCCAGCTGTTCATGGACCGAAAAGAAGCCAGGAAAATGGACCTTTTTGTGCAGTATGCTATTGCGGCTGCTCATTTGGCCGTAGAAGATTCTGGCATTGACCTGGCCCTTCTGGAAGGTGAAAGGACAGGTGTTTATGTTGGGTCTGGTATCGGTGGTATTGGTTCCATCGAAGAGACACATCGGGTGCTGCTGGAAAAAGGGCCAGAGAGAGTTTCCCCTTTCTTCATCGTTCAAACCATAATTAACGAAGCTCCAGGTCATATTTCTATACGTTACAGAGCCAAAGGTCCGAACATGTCCAATGCCACGGCCTGCAGCACTGGCGCTCATGCCATAGGCGAAGCAGTCAGGATGATTCAGTTTGGACTGGTGGACCGAATGATTGCCGGAGGTTCCGAAGCTCCGATAACACCGCTTAGCCTGGCAGGTTTCAGCAATATGAGAGCATTGTCGGAAAGGAATGACCAACCGGAGAAAGCTTCCAGACCATTTGATGCTCAGAGAGATGGTTTTGTCATGAGCGAAGGAGCTGGAATTGTTTTTCTGGAAGAGCTGGAGTGTGCGCTGAAGCGAGATGCCAGGATATATGCGGAAGTGGTAGGATACGGGCTAAATGGTGATGCTTATCACGTAACTGCTCCCTGCCCGGATGGCGAAGGTGCGGCCAGGGTTATGAGAATGGCTTTGAATGATGCCGGTGTCTCACCGGATGTGGTGCAGTACATAAATGCCCATGGGACATCCACCCCTTATAATGATAAGACCGAAACTATGGCCGTGAAAACTGTATTCGGTGAGTACGCTAAAAAACTGGCTATGAGTTCCACCAAATCTATGACCGGCCACTTATTGGGTGCAGCCGGAGGGGCCGAAACAGCCATTACTGCACTGGCTATCTACCATCAAGTCATGCCACCAACCATTAATTATGAATATCCAGACCCGGATTGTGACCTTGATTACGTGCCCAATCAGGCTAGAGCAGCAGAGATTATTTATGCCCTGACCAATTCTTTTGGCTTTGGTGGTACAAACGCCAGTCTGTTGCTTAAAAAGTTTGAAGGCTAAAAGGCCAGAAATCAGTTCTGAATGACAAGAGCCCCCTTTTTAAAAAGGGGGCTTTCTTTTAATGATTTGATTCTCCCTCGTTTTCATCCTGAACTTCGAGGATAAGCCTGTTTTTCCGTGAGCGATGTTCTCCTATGCTGCTGACCCTGATGGCTGGCTCGTCAACCACCGGACATTTATTTTCGCAGATGCCGCAGCCGATACAGCTTTCCTGAACAATGAATGGAGCCAGGTTAGAAACTAACTTACCTTCCGGAGTGAGCGTTTCTACCCGCACCAGCTGGATAGCTTTAGGTGAGACCGGACAGTGTTCCTCACAGACGATGCAAGACTTGCCCAGAGCATACGGCAGACAGCGGTTCTTGTTAACCCAGGCCGTACCAATTTTTACCTGGGTTTTTTCTTCTATGGTCAGTTCCCGGATGGCACCGGTTGGACAGACTTGGCTGCACAATGAGCAGTAATATTCGCAATATCCGATACGGGGAACCAGTACTGGTGTCCACACCCCTTCAGGACCGGCTTCAGTCAGTGCTGGCTGGAGTCCGTTGGTCGGACAGACTTTCATACATTCTCCGCATTTGACGCATTTGGCCAGAAACTGTTCTTCTGGAAGAGCTCCAGGTGGTCTGATAAGTGCCGGGTAAGACCGCTGGCGGTGAGAGGTAATCTTGAAAATAGGTGCTACCAGCAAGGTAGTCAACGAAGTTAGGAGAACTTTCCTGCGGTTAAGGTCTACGCCCCTGATTTTTTCTGCCTTCCAGCGCAGCGGGAAACTGATGGCAGCTGTCGGGCAGATAGCGGCGCAGGTGTTGCAGTAGACGCATTCTGAGCTTCGCCATTCATCAGCTGGGTAAGGCCGGGCATTAGTTTCGCACTGAATAGAACACAAATGGCAATTGATGCATTTTTCTGGATCAATTTTGAGCTTTAAAAGATTGAATCGGGAAAAAAGTCCGAGAAGAGCACCTGTAGGACACAGGTAACGGCACCAGAACCTTTCTTTAAGGCTGTTAAGCAGCAAAGCTCCCAGGAAAAATAGACCGATAAAAAGGGCGTTCTGAAAGGTGCTGTTTAAAGCCAGGTTTTCCAGGGCCTGGTTGATAGCCTGACCTGTTGATTTTAAACCCAGATGGTAAGCCAGGCCAGCAACTTCGAACATGGCAAATTTAATAAGCGGAGAGACAAAAACTGCAAAGGAACGATAAACAAAAGACAGGGGGTCAAGATAGCCAGCCAGATTGACAGTCAGGAGTGAAGCTAAGAGAACAAGCACGAGAATTAGGTACTTGAGGCCGAGACTCTGCCGGTCATCCTTTTGGGGTTTAAGAAGGCGAGCCTTTTTGAAAAGGAAGGAGAAGAACTGGTGTAAGCTGCCCAGCGGACAGACCCAGCCGCAGACAAAACGGCCAAAAAACAGGGTCAGCAGGACTGTTATAAGAGAAAGCAGTAAAGCAGCGTAAAGCAACCGGCTGCCGATTATCGTGGTCAGAGCCAGCAGTGGATCAAAGTGGAAGTATCTTTCTACTGTGGGCTTAAGATAATCTTCGCCGGCGTAGTGGGTTTTTAGCAGAAGAAAGATAAACAGAACAAAGAAAAAAATCTGAGAAAATATCCTTAATCTCTGTAACCAGAAATATTTTTTAGATTTTTCTCTTTTCAATTCTGACTTTCTCCAGTTCAAATTTACCCAAGCCCCTTTGCTGGGCCAGCTTTAAGAAAAGAAGTTCAGAAGGCTGGTAGGCAAAAAAGGTGACACCATAGGCATCAACCGCCACAGGGTCTTGGCCCGCCACCACGGTTTTCATCAATTTGGTGTCTGAGGTCCGGCCTCCCTGTGGTCCGTTGCGCACAAGGATGCGGTAACCGTCAAGAACAGTCAGGGTAGGTTTGAAGAAAGCGGTTAGGTCTACCATGGCCTGGTCAATTTTCTGGTGCAGCCGATTGCGGCTCCCGCCGATAGCTCCCAGCCAGTTCTTCATGCCCAGGGTTACCCGGGAAAGACTGTGCACTTTGGCAATGGGTACGTTAATTAGCTTATCCACTTCCACAAAATCCTGGAAGACTTCCCATTCTTTTAACCACTCACCATTAAGCTTCATTCTTTTCAGTCTCTGTTCATCAGTGAAGAGTACTTTTGCCCCGGCCTGCTGGGCTGCTTCTTGGATGCCAGAACGTATGTAGCAGCGCTTTGGCTGGTTAATAGTGTGGTCCATGACGATGACTTCTTTGGCTCCGGCTTGATAGGCCATTTCTACCAGTGCTTTAACCACCTGCGGGTTGGTGCAGGCGGCCATTTCTGGGGTTCGGTCCCAGCCAATGTTAGGTTTAATAAGAACCTTGTCACCGCGGCTGATAAATTTGTTCATGCCACCCAGTGCCCTGATAGCTTCCCGGGTGATGGCTTCCGGGTCTTCCCCTTCTATTACTGCCAGTTCGGGCGTCGCAGGTTTGGCGTAAGTAATGGGGTCCAGTTTTAAGGACAGCCCAGAAAGCAGAAGGCTTTTCAAAAAATCTCTTCGTTCCATAGTTTTTATCCTTTACCTAAGGATTTTACATATTCAATGATACCACGAAAAATTCCCCTGGCGATAGATTCACGGTACATATCAGTTTTCAAAGCCTTAGCTTCCTTTGCGTTAGAAAGATGAGAAGCTTCTACCAGCACGGCCGGCATCTCGGTGCCAATGAGCACCCAGAAAGGCCCGCCTTTTACTCCCAGGTTATCGCGGGGGCCAAAGTGCTGCTTCAGATGACGGTAAAGGTTATAATGAATTTTTTCCGCCAGTTCCCGCGACTCATCGTATTTGGTGTTTTTCATAATTTTTTCCACAATCAATTTTATTTCTCTGATGTTCTTTGTGGAAGAGGCATTTTCCCGGGCAGCCAGCTCGTTGACTGCTGGGTCGGGGCTGAAGTTCAGGTAAAAGGTTTCCACACCGCTGCGGTTTTTTCTTGGGCTGGCATTAAGATGAATGGAGATAAAAAGGTCGGCTCTGTATTTATTAGCCAGCGCGGTTCGTTTTTCCAGTGGCAGAGTGATATCCCGGTCTCTCGTCAGCAGTACTTCAAAATGGCCTTCTGTTTCCAGAATCTTTTTAAGCCGCAGGGCGATATCCAGAGCCACATCTTTCTCTTTTAAACCATTTACCCCCAGGCAACCAGGGTCGCTCCCGCCATGACCTGGGTCCAGAACGATACGCTTTACTCCCAGGCCAAGCTGGCGCACCAGCGTATAGCCTGAGCTGGAAGGAACCGGTGGCTGGGGAGGCTTTTCCTCAGTTGTAGGCGGGGAAGCCACGCCTTGTTTTTCCCTGGCGGAAGTCGGAGGCGATGAGCTACTTCCTGATGCTCTGGTTGAATCTTGAGTTTGGTGGTAAAGGTCCAGCACCAAGCGGCTGGGATTTTTCAGGTAAAAAATTTTTTGCTGTTTCTTTTTCCCCGGTTCAAGTTCTACCGTCAGCCGAACGGTGGAAGGATTTTTCTGAGCAATTCGTAGTGTCCGCACACAGCCAGAGTTTATCTCCAGGCTTTTGCCGGCCAGTGCCGGGCTCAGCTTGGCCTGAAAAACATCCAGGTAAAAGCGCTCAGGATTCTTCAGCTCCGCTGAATAAAATTCCCGGATATGATTGATGTCCAGAACTATTCTTAAAAAGTTTGGATGCTGGTGAAAGCGTAGACCGGAAATCTCTGCCCGTGGGTCAGCGGTCTGGATGGCAGAAAGCTTCAGTGTTACGATTATTAAAATTAGTAACACTGAAAAGCCTGATTTTCTGGGCATCAATTTTATTATCTTTCATTATATTAAGTACCAGTAAATCAGGCGGAAATCAACCAACGGGAAAATCAGGCCCCGAATTTTTTCAACTTCAGGGCATGGGCCAGCATCAACGGCATGGCTTGAAGAGAGGGAAACCGGCCCAGCCAACCGCGGGCACATTCTTTTTCGGTAAAGCAGCTGACTTCATCAGCTGGCGCATATTTTGACACCAAGACAAAGGGGTTAGGATGCCAGGAATGGGATTTTAAGACCGAAGGAGTGGAATGGTCTGAGGTGATCACCAGCACATCTGGGTTTAAAGCCCATAACCTAGGGATGAATTTATCAATCTCTTCTATAGCCTTAACTTTGTCTTCGTAACGGCCATCTTCTCCAGTGGAATCAGTTTTCTTGTAATGGAGGTAAAAGAAATTATAATATTCGTAATTTTTTTCCAGCACCAGAAAGATTTCTTCAGTGGCTGGTCCCACATCCAGAACTTCCATGCCCAGCAGCCTGGTCAGACCACGGTACATAGGATAGTTGGCAATGGAGGCTGGTTTTATCTTATAAAGCGCTGACATCGGGGGCAGATGAGAGGGGAATTTGGAGAAGCCGCGCAGCAAGGCATAATTAGCCTTCGGTTCATCTTTAAGCAATAGTCTGAGCTCTTCCAAGAATTTGTTAACTACCCTGGCTGTGAAGTCAGCTTCTGAAGTCAGGGGGTTAGCGGGCACGGCAGGTTTGCCTTCCTTCTGGGGGTCAGCGTCAGTCAGGGCATCAGAAAGGCCAGAACCAGAAAGCTTCAGGACAAAGCGGTGCTCTTTACCTGGATAGAGAGTGATTTTAATGCTCTCAATTTCTTTCAGGTTCTGATTGAGGAGGTGGCAAAGACGCTGGTTTTCCTCGGTGGAAATTCGTCCAGCCCGGCGGTCGACAACCACTCCGTCGCGGATGGTGGCAAAGTTTCCTCTGGCTACCACGTCATCCCGCCCTACTTCCACGCCAGTGCCCATGGCTTCAAGAATGCCGCGACCGAGCTGGTAATAAAGAGGGTCGTAACCAAAAAGAGCCAGATGCGCTGGCCCTGAGCCAGGGGTAATGCCCGGGAAGACCGGGTCAGTCAGGCCACAAATCCCGCGCCTGGCTGTTTCATCCAAGTTGGGTTTGTGGGCAGCTTCTAACTCAGTCTGGCCGTTAACGGGCAAACCACCAAGTCCATCCATGACCAGGAGGACAATCTTGGAATCTGTTGGCTGGGTTAATTCTTTAGCAATTTCTTCCCATTTCATGCCTAAATTATACCCCCAGGCAAGTATATAATCAATAATCGGGAAGCTGGGGATTTTAACAGAGAAAATCTGGATTTTGTTATTTTGTTATGCTTTAATTAAAACCAAGAGCAAAGGAGTTGCAACTCTTACCGCTTTATTTCGTTAAATAAAATAAACAAAAATTAGCGCCTTAAGGAAGATAAAAGTTGGGGTTTCGTCTAATTAACTGAAGCCCCCGGAAGAGGCTCAGATGGAAGAAACTCAGATCATAAAAAGAGCACAGCAGGGAGACCAGGAAGCCTTCACTCTGCTTGTCAGGAGTTATCAGAGCAAAGTTATTGGTCTAGCCGTAAACTTAGTGCATAACCGGGAAGCAGCTGATGACCTGGCGCAGGAGATTTTCCTGAAAGTTTACCTCGCGCTGCCAAAATTCAAGTTTAAATCAGAATTTGGCACCTGGCTTTACCAGATTGCCATCAATCATATCAGAGATTATCTGAGGAAATACCGCAAAGAAAAGGAAGACGTTAGGCTTGATGATGTGCCGGAGCTGAGGTCTGCGGAAAAAGATATCGCACTTAAACTTTCCGAACAACAGGAAGAAGAACAGCGGAAAGAACTGATAAGAAAAAAATTGGAAGAATTGCCGGAAAAGTATCGTCTAATTTTATCTCTAAGGGATATTCAGGGATTGAGTTATGAAGAAGTTGGAAAGATTTTGAAGATATCTTCGGGAACAGTGGATTCCCGGTTGCACAGGGCAAGAAGGCTTCTGAAAAGAAAACTGGCGCCTTATCTGGCTCCAGGAGGAGGCTTAAAATGAGATGTAAAAAAGCCGAAAAATTAATTTCCAGACTGGTAGATGGTCGGCTGGATGAGAAAAGCCAGCAGGCTCTTAATGAGCATGTAAAAACCTGCCCGGCCTGTGCCCGGACTCTAGCTGATTATAAAAATCTGCAGAGCCTCCTGCGCAGCGCCAGAATGGAAGCCGAGCCTCTCCCCTATTTTGAAGAAAGGCTTAAAGCTCGACTGAGTGCGGCGGCCAGGCCATCTGTCTTGGCTACGGTTGAGAGATGGTATGCAGCCGCGGTGCCCGTTTTTCTGATTGTGGCTACGGTAGCCATAGGGCTTCTTTTCTTGCTTCAGCCAAGCGAGCCTCAGTACAGCCAAGCAGAGATGCTGCTCTTTGAGAACCAGAACCCGCTCAAAGAAACTCAGGTCATCTTCGATGAAGAAAAACCTGAGGTTCGCCAGTTAAAGTTACTTTTTGCCGGTCTGGAAGGGGAGGAAATCATGAATAGAGGTGTGAAATGAACAATAAATATAAATTAATAATAGCCCTTTCCCTGCTTGTGGTTTTTGCTCTGGGAGTGATAGTTGGTGTTCTGGTGGATAAGAATTACCAGAAAAAAACAAAACCTAAGCCGGCTCAGAGACAGGAACCCTTTCCCACCATGGAGGTCTTGAAAAAAGAACTCCAGCTGACTGACGAGCAGGAAGCACAGATAAAGGACATATTTAAAAGGAGCGAAGAGCGCTTTGAAGTTTTCCGGAAAGAAGTTCATGCCCGGCTCAAACAATTACGCGAGCAGCTTAAAACTGAAATGGACAGCGTTTTTACTCCTGAACAGCAGAAAAAAATGCAGGAATTGATGGAAAGATACATTCGCCAGCAGAGGAGAAATACTCCCCCGCGGCGTGAGGATAAACCTCAAGATCAAAAAGAGCAAAATCTGAAGAAAAAAGGAGAGTAAAGGAGTAACACGATGAAGAAAAAAACTCTACTGATCATCATCGTCCTCGTGGTTTTAATTGGTCTGGTTGTGGGGTTTACGCTGATCAAGAAGAACTCCAGCAAACAGCCCAAATACAGGACGGAAAAAGTCACTCGTGGTGACATTGAATCCGTGGTTACAGCCACCGGTACTCTTAACCCGGTTGTTCTGGTTCAGGTAGGCAGCCAGGTTTCTGGTCGGATTGAAAAGATTTATGTAGATTTTAACTCCAGGGTCAAAAAAGGTGATATTCTGGCTGAACTTGACCAGTCTCAACTCAAAGCTCAGATTGAGCAGAACGAAGCTAATTATCGTAATGCCTTGGCTTCGTTAGAAAGGGCCAAGGTTTCTCTGGAAATTGCCCAGAAAAATTATGAACGGGCAAAAAGCCTTTATGAGAAGAACCTGATCTCTTCTCAGGAAAAGGACCAGGCAGAAGCTAACTACCTGCAGGCTAAAGCAGACCTGGTCTCAGCCGAAGCCCGGGTGGCTCAGGCCAAATATCAATTAGATGCCAGCAAAGTAAACTTAAGCTATGCCATCATCAAATCTCCGATAGATGGCGTGGTTATTTCCAGGAATGTCAACGTGGGGCAAACCGTGGCTGCCAGTTTCCAGGCACCCACGCTGTTTGAAATTGCTAACGACTTGACCAAGATGCAGGTGGAATGCCTAGTGGACGAAGCGGATGTCGGAAAAATAAAAGAGGGTCAGAAAGTCAGATTCACCGTTGAAGCCTACCCCAACGAAACTTTCTGGGGTATGGTCCGTCAAGTGCGTTATGCTGCTCAGGTGCAGCAAAATGTCGTTCAGTACACAGCTATTCTGGACGTGGACAACTCCAGCCTCAAGCTATTACCAGGAATGACGGCTACTTGCTCCATCATTGTGGGAGAAGCCAAGAATGTTTTGCGGGTCCCCAACGCTGCTCTGCGGTTTACGCCAAGCCTCAAGCCTGAGGAATTGCAGAAAATAATGAAAGCTGCCTTTGAGGAAATGGCTGCCAGAAGGCAGGGGGCCGCTCAGGAAAGGACAGCCAGACCGGCTGAAGGTACGCCGGCTGCTCCAGTACCAGGTGGCCAGAGAACTTTTAACTTTGCTCAGATGGGACAGATGGGTATGGGTTCAGGTCAGTCAGGTCAGAGACGTGGACCTTCAAGAGTCTGGATGCTAGACGAGAAAGGCAACCTGAAAGTGGTGTTTATACGCACAGGCATGACAGATAATCAATATACAGAAGTTATCAGCGGAAACTTAAAAGAAGGTGATGAAGTGATCGTTGGGGTGATGACCGCTACTAACACAAGTAGCCAGAGTATGCCATCACGCGGCGGTGCCGGTATGTTCATGATTAGAAGATAATTTCCATGGGAGCGAAGATGAGCGAAAAAATAATTAGATTGGAGAACATAACAAGAATTTATCAAATCGGAGAAGTGGAAGTTCAGGCTCTGCGGGGGATAACCTACAGCCTGGATTATTCAGAATTCCTGGCTATTATGGGGCCTTCTGGTTCAGGTAAGTCCACCCTGATGAACATCTTGGGTTTGCTTGACCGTCCGACCTCAGGAAAATATTACCTTGAGGGCGTGGATGTTTCTAAACTCTCCAAGGATGAAATGGCCGCCATTCGGAATAAAAAGATAGGTTTTGTTTTCCAGAATTTTAACTTGCTGCCCAGAACTACGGCTCTGGAAAACGTAGAGTTGCCCATGCTTTATGCCAACGTCAGCAGTAAGGAAGCTCGGGAGAGAGCCATGGAAGCACTGGCCATCGTTGGGTTGAAAGGCCGAGAACATCACCGCACCAATCAGCTTTCCGGTGGACAGATGCAGAGAGTGGCTATCGCCCGAGCTCTCGTCAACAACCCGTCCATCATTCTGGCGGACGAGCCCACAGGCAACCTGGATTCCAGAACCGGCTCTGAAATCATGGACATTTTCTGCCGTTTAAACCTGGAAAGGAAAATTACCTTAATTATGGTCACCCACGACCCGGTAATTGCCTCCTATGCCAGAAGAAGGCTTTATCTCAAGGATGGTCTGATAATCAGAGAGGAAGTCAGCGAAGGCGCAGAAAACGAGGCTTCGGTGTCAGGAGGTTGAAGATGAAAGTATTCAGAATTTTACAGGTTTCTATCCGGGCTCTGACCCGGAATAAGATGAGGTCCTTCCTGACTATCCTGGGCATCATCATCGGTGTGGCTGCTGTTATTGCCATGGTCAGTGTGGGTGAAGGGGCGAAGCAAGGTATCCAGAAAAGATTCGAATCTATGGGTACCAACCTGCTTTTTGTCTACCCCGGCAGCAGAAACTTCCGAGGTGTGGCCACTGGTTTTGGGGGGGTTAACACCTTAAAACCCGAGGATGCCAAAGCCATAGAAGAATATTGCGATGCGGTGTTAGCTACTTCCCCATCCATCAGCACTAGAGCCCAGGTGGTCTATGCTAACAAGAACTGGAATACTCAGATACAGGGAACCGGTGAAAAATTCCCGGAAATCAGGAACTGGAATGTTATTGAAGGGACCTATTTTGATGAGACACATGTAGCTTCAGCCGCTAAAGTGTGTGTGCTCGGTTATCAGGTCAGGCAGAACCTGTTTGAAGATGAAGAAGCGGTGGGTAAAACCATCAGGATTAGCAAGATCCCCTTCAAGGTTATTGGTGTGTTGGAACCAAAAGGCGAACAGGGAGGGTTTTTTAACCGTGATGACATGATCGCCGTGCCTTTTACCACTGTGATGAAGAGGTTACGAGGCGTGGATTACATTTCCTCCATTGATGTCTCAGCCGTTTCTCCTGAAAAAACGGCTGAAGCCCAGCGCCAGATTGAAGAGCTCCTGAGAGAAAGGCACCGTATCGCTCCCGGAGCGGATGATGATTTTCAGGTACGAAACATTTCTGATGTGGCTCAAAGTGCTGCTGAATCCACGCAGATTATGACCATCCTGCTCGGTTCCATTGCTTCCATTTCACTCATCGTCGGTGGTATTGGCATCATGAACATCATGCTCGTTTCCGTGACTGAAAGAATCAGAGAAATCGGAGTAAGGCTGGCGGTGGGCGCCCGGGAAAAAGATATACTTCTACAATTTTTGATTGAAGCAGTAGTGCTGAGTGTGGGCGGTGGAATCATTGGTATTATCGTGGGAGTTGGTGCCTCACGAATGATGAAATACATTTCTGTTTTTCAGGGCATTACCACGGTAGTAACTCCGGG
The DNA here is from genome assembly GCA_014359965.1 of Candidatus Aminicenantota bacterium. Lineage (GTDB taxonomy): Bacteria > Acidobacteriota > Aminicenantia > Aminicenantales > Saccharicenantaceae > Saccharicenans. Next base: position 1,915 of record JACIYK010000049.1, on the reverse strand, counting down.
TTCCATTCTGCTGGCCTTCCTGTTTTCAGCTTCAGTGGGCATTTTCTTTGGTTATTACCCGGCCAGGAAAGCCAGCCGGCTCGACCCGATTGAAGCTCTGCGCTATGAATAAAGGCCAAGGTTAAAAAAGCATGAAAAAGTTTAATTAATCAAGCCGTGAGCAATCGAGCCGAAACATAGGAGGACAAAATGAAAAGACTAAGGTTGATTGTTTTAATAAGCACGCTGTTAATAACAACAGGGCTGGTTATAGCCCAGGAGCAACAGGAAGGGAATGTTTTAAAACTGACCCTGGAAGAATGTATTCTAAGAACCATAAAAAATAATCTCGGCGTTTCCATACAGGAATTGACACCAGAAATTCAGGCTGCCGCCTTAGCCAAAGCTAAAGAGAAATTTTACCCAACGATGCAGTTCAGCTACACCCAGCGCCGCAACAACACCCCGTCTTTCTCGGGCCTGGAATCTATCGAAAGCACCATTACCAGGTACAACGACCTTAATGGGCAAATTTCGCAAGTTACGCCTTTTGGTGGAACCATTAATGTTTCCCTTGACACATATAGAAATTTTACTACTCAGAATTTCCAGACCTGGAACCCACGCTACTACAGCACCCTGAGGTTTGATTTCTCTCAGCCTTTGCTTCAGAACTTTGGCTGGAACATCAGCCGGAAAGAAATTATTATCGCTAAAAACAACCTGGCTGCCTCTGAGGCGCAGCTAGAAAAATCCCTCATGGACACTATCTATTCAGCTGAGCAGGCCTACTGGAACCTGGTTTATGCTATAGAGGATTTAAAGGTTAAACAACAGTCATTGAGACTAGCGCAAGAATTACTGGAAAAGAATAAGCGGTCAGTGGAAATTGGCACTCTGGCGCCGCTTGATGTGCTCAGTGCCAGCTCAGAGGTAGCCACACGAGAAGCAGATATCATCCAGGCAGAAGTAGCAGTGAAGAACGCTGAAGACCAGCTGCGGACCTTGATGAATTTAAGTGATGAAGAGCAGAAAAAATTCACCACTATCATCCCGGTTGACAAGCCATCTTTTGACGTAAAAGAAATAACACTGGAAGAAGCTCTGTCAATTGCTCTTAGTAACCGTCCTGATTTACGCAACCTGCAGATTAATCTCAAGACACAGGAATTCAACTTGACCGTGGCTAAGAATCAAACCCTTCCCGCACTTAACCTGACCGCTTCTTATTACAGCCCGGGACTTTCAGGCGACCGGCTTATCTACTTAAATAATAACCCACTCACTGGAGTGGTGGTTGATGTAATTCCTGGTCCGCGCAGTAAGTCCCTGAAGGATGCTTTAGGCTTCACTTACAGCAACTGGTCAGTCGGCCTGACCCTCAACATTCCGCTCAGCAACATGATTTCCAGGGCGAACGTGGCCCAGGCCAGGTTGAACCTAGAACAGGCACAGCTCACCCTGAAACAGCAGGAACAACAGGCTATTCTGGAAGTAAAAACCGCTCTGAGAAATCTGCAGGCCAACCTGAAAAGAGTCCAGGCTTACCGGGCCGCCAGAGAATTGCAGGAACAAAAGCTGGCAGCAGAAGAAGAAAAATTTAAGGTCGGGCAGAGCACCAACTACACCATCCTTATGTACCAGAGAGACCTGGCCAATGCTCGCTCGGCTGAACTTAAGGCCATAATTGATTACAATCTTTCCCGGGCTAATCTGGAAAAAGTACTTGGCCTGAGTCTTAAGAACAGGAACATAAAAGTAGTAGATTTTCTTTCCAAATAGGCACAGACCTCAAAAGTTTACCTGGAAAATAGAGGCCGGGCTAGAAGTGCCCGGCCTTTTTATCTCTTCAGAATTATTTTTCTTGTTCTACCTCTTCCTGCCTAGATTTCACTGAACCTTTAACCGTCCAGGTAAAAAATATTGGCAGAATGAA
>JACIYK010000048.1 GCA_014359965.1 Candidatus Aminicenantota bacterium | reverse complement strand
CAAGTTACCATTTTTTCTCATGCTAATCAATTGTAGATTATTTTTAATGGATTAAAAATCTTCCTGAACATCCCGAATAAAGCAAATTTATCCAGGCCCGTGCTAAACCTTTTCAAAAGCCATCTTCTCCAGGGCAGCGATTCGTTCTTCAACCGGCGGATGGGTACTGAAAAGCTTATTCATTTTTCCGCCAACGTTTTTCAGCGGGTTGACAATATAGAGATGGGCCGTGGCTTTATTAGCTGCTTCCAGTGGTTCCGGGTCAGCAGCAATTTTTCTCAATGCGGAGGCCAGACCGGCAGGATACCGGGTGAGCATGGCACCGTCAGCATCAGCCAGAAACTCCCGCCTCCGGGAGATGGCTAATTGAATAAGCTGGGCAATAAGCGGTGAAAGTATGGCCAGAAGCAGAGCTACGACTAGAAGAATGGCTCCGGCATTACCACCGCCTTTGTCCTGATGACGGCTTCGTTTTCGCCCCCCTCCCCACCAGAAGCTGCGCAGCATCCAATCGCTTAACAGCGCTACCAGTCCGACCATGACCACGGCCACGGTCTGTAACAGCACATCATAATTTTTTATATGGGCCATTTCGTGGGCAATGACACCTTCAAGTTCAAGCCTGTTTAGCTTCTGCAGAAGACCGGTCGTGACACAGATAACAGCATGCTGCGGGTTGCGTCCAGTGGCAAAAGCATTCGGGGCCGTGTCTTCTATGACATAGCAGCGTGGTGTTGGCAGTCCAGCGGCCAGGGCCAGCCCTTCTACTGTATGATAAAGATAAGGATACTCTTCCCTAGTAACCGGACGGGCCTTACTGATAGCCAGCACAATCCTATCGCTGTAATAATAGCTGCCAACGGCACTCAGGAGAGAAATTATCAAAGCCAGGGCAAAACCACCTTTCCCCCAACCGGTCAGTTCTTCAAAAGCCCAGACCACCAGAAAAACCAGCACGATAAAAAACAAAGTCAGCAAGAAGGACTTTATTTTGTTTTTTCTGATTTGCTCGTACATAGAAGACCGTTCGCTTTATTTTTATTGAATCAGGTTTGAACTCTCTATTAGCTTCAGAAGGAAACCTTAACCGGACCACGGGCCGCCGGCTCTTCGATCTCAAAATATTCTTTTTCTTTGAAGCCGAACAGGTTGGCCACGATGTTAGAAGGGAAAATCTGTATCTTTGTGTTATACTTCATGACCATATCATTATAAAACTGACGGGCATAAGCAATTTTGCTTTCGGTCCCAGCCAGTTCTTCCTGGAGCATCAGGAAATTCTGGTTGGCTTTAAGCTCGGGATAATTTTCAACTACGGCAAACAGAGATTTCAGGGCACCGGTGAGCATGTTCTCCGCTTCACCCTGTTCTTTGACTGTCTGGGCATTGATGGCTTTAGCCCTGGCTTCAGTTACCTTTTCAAACACTTCACGTTCGTGCTTGGCATAACCTTTCACTGTTTCGACCAGATTAGGGATGAGATCATAGCGGCGACGGAGCTGAACATCAACCTGAGCCCAGGCATTATCGCACCTGTTCCTGAGCGTCACCAGACTGTTATAAAGGCCGATGAGAATCAGCACCAGAAGAGCAACGATAATCAGAATCACGATCAAAGCACCCATTTTTCACTCCTTAAATACTGAAAATTATCAAATTTAATTAGTGTTGAATAAAGAATATAAGCCCCGGGTTTAAAAATCAAGTTTTTTTCTTGTTCCTCACTTTATAAGAGTAGGAAATTCTGGACTGGAATAAACACCACGGCTGAAAACCAGCCTTTTCATTTTGTCCATCAAAGCCCAAACGTCCGCTTGCGCTGCCAAATCTAAAAATCCTTAGACCGTAGCTTCCTCTGGCGCCCGATTCTTTCCAGAAAAAGTCCTGATAAAAAGAATTATCACCCCAATGGCCAACCCGAGCAGGAGCAAGTCTGCCACTATTAGAATGAAATTATTCTTCTCCAAATAACTTTTAAATAAAATTAAAAGTGAGGCTATAGTGGTCAAGAGCATAAAAACCCCCGGCAGCAGTGTGAACCAGTTTTTCTTTTTTCTCAGCAACAGCCAGGCAGAAACAGCAAAGAGAGTCAGGGCAGCCAGCAACTGGTTAGCGGTTCCAAATATTGGCCAGAGCACGTTGAAAGCATTGGAATAAGCCAGAATCCACATCAGGAGCACAGCAATTCCAGAATTCACCCAGTAATTCTTCAGAAAACGGGGCGGGTTTTTAAACACAATGGACCAGAGTTCTTCAAAAAGATAGCGGTTGAGCCTAACCGCAGCATCCAGGGTAGTAACCACAAAGCCTTCAACCAGTAAGATGCCGAAAATTGTTCCCAGAGCCACCGGAATTCCCAAGCCCAGGTTAAAAAGATGTCCGGCAGCTAAGGAAAATCCAAGGATGGGATTGGATTTCACTGCCGGGTCCGTGGGCCAGACGATGGATTTGTAATCACTGAAACTTAGAGCCGCTCCTACTGCCAGGACGACACAAATGGCCAAAACAGATTCCAGAAGCATAGCATTGTAGCCAATCCGGCGCGCATCTTTTTCGCTAGGCAGCTGCTTGCAAGTTGTTCCCCCAGCTACCAGACCATGAAAACCAGAAATGGCACCGCAGGCAATGGTACAGAACATCATGGGCCAAACCAAACCAAGATACTGAATACCTTCTTTAAGGTTAAAAGCCGGAATGGTGACTTTAAGTCCATGGAAACCGATGTTGAGCACCGAAAGTACAAGAAGAATTATTCCACCATACAGAATCTGAACGTTGATAAAATCTCGAGGCTGAAGGATGACCCAGACCGGCACGCCAGCGGCAATCAGGACATAAATAGAAATAATAATCATCCAGGTCCTGGGGCTCAGCGTCACCGGGAAATGAATTCCCAGAACAATAGAAATGGCACCGATGGCTAAAGCGATTAGATAAGCAAAGACTGTTTTCATTCTTTTTTTATAAAGCAGCCAGCCCAAAACCGGAGAAAAAAAAGTGATAACAATAACAGACATGGAGGCAATTCCGCCTATCCGACCCATAACCACTCCATCAACCACCACCGTCTTTAGAAAGGTTTCACCTTCTTTGACGCCAATTTTGGCCAGGGGCCAGAGAGAGGTCAGAGAAATGGAAGTAGCATTGAGGAAAGAGGAGGTCACTAGCACAATCATCACAATGGTGAAACCGATGAAAAGGTTAAAACCTGTTTTACCCAGCGTCCGCCGGGCTACTTCAGCCATAGACCTTCCACCTTCCCGGACGCTAACAAACAAGGCTGTGAAATCATGCACTGCTCCGAAAAAAATCCCGCCAAAAACAATCCATAACCAGGCTGGCACGTAGCCATAAAGCAGAGCCATGGTCGGACCGAGGATTGGTCCGGCACCAGCAATGGCTGAAAAATGGTGGGCAAAAACGATGTAGTTTTTGGCTGGCACGTAATCCCGGCCATCATTTATCTTGACGGCCGGAGTAGGATTATTGGGGTCTTCACCAATTTTTTTTGCAATATACCCAGCATAGTAACGAGCAGCTATAAGAAAAAGGAAAATGGCGACAAACAGAAGGACGAGGACATTCATTCTTTCCTCCTGAAGGCGAGGCGCCTTGGCGAAAATTAGATAGACTTATATCACAGCCCAGGAATAAAATCAAAAAAACAAAAAGAATTTTCTTGAACCAGTTCTTTTCTAATTACCCCACCGGCAAAATGGGATAAAGAAGTTCAATTTCTGCTGTCCTTTCCTTAACAGGCGCCTTCTCTCATTTCTTTTCCTGATTATAAAAGCTGGTTTCGAATTACATCGAGAAAGAAAAAAAGAATTGACTTAATTTATTTATAAATGTTATAGTTTTATCTCAAATTAAAGTTTACTTAATATATAGGCAATTTTTTAAGCAATAGTTTCATAATTTTAAGGAGGTCTGAATGGCTAATTTAAAGGAAAAGTTTGTCTCCAAAATGCTGCCCATGCGCGAGAGAATCCAGAAGATTCTCAAGGAGCATGGTGAACTCAAGATTTCTGATGTGACTATTGCCCAGACTTACGGAGGCATGCGCGGCGTTAAGTGCATGGTCTGGGAATGTTCGGCTCTGGACCCGAACGAAGGAATTCGCTTCCGTGGCTACACCATACCAGAAGTTAGAGAAAAGCTGCCCAAAGCTCCAGGCACTGAAGAGCCACTGCCAGAAGGCATGTTCTATCTTCTTCTGACCGGTGATATTCCGACTTATGAAGAATGCGTAGAAATTACTGAAGAATGGCGCAAAAGAAGTGAACTGCCAAAATATCTTATCGATGTAATGAATACTGTCCCGGCCGATACTCACCCGATGACCCAGTTTTCCCTGGCTATTCTACAGCTCCAGAAAGACTCCATCTTTGCCGAAAGATACCGAAAAGGTATGCATAAGCTGGATTACTGGGACCCCATGTACGAAGACGTGATGAACATTCTGGGCAAGCTGCCAGCCATCGCAGCCTACATCTATCGCCGGACTTACAAGGGCAACCAGCACATTCCAGCTGACCCCAAACTGGACTGGGGTGGCAACTTCGCCCACATGCTGGGCGTAACCGACGACCCGGCTTTCAAAGACCTGATGAGGCTTTACCTGGTGCTGCATTGCGACCACGAAGGCGGCAACGTTTCAGCTCATACCTGCCACCTGGTGGGTTCAGCCCTATCTGACGCTTATTACTCTCTGTCCGCTTCTATGGACGGTCTGGCTGGACCACTGCACGGCCTGGCCAACCAGGAAGTCCTGCGCTGGATCATGGAAATGATGGAAAAAATCGGGCAAGACCCAACCAAAGAACAGATCAGCCAGTATATCTGGGATACTCTGAACGCCGGTAAAGTTGTCCCTGGTTACGGTCATGCCGTCCTGCGCAAGACTGACCCACGATTCATCGCCCAGAGAGAATTCGCTCTCAAACACCTCCCCGACGACCCGATTTTCAAGGTGGTCAGCAAGGTGTTTGAAGTGGCTCCTGACATCCTGACCCAGCACGGCAAAGCCAAGAACCCGTGGCCGAACGTAGATGCTCATTCCGGTTGCTTGCTCTGGCATTATGGCGTAACCGAGTATGACTTCTACACTGTATTCTTTGGTGTTTCCAGAGCTCTTGGCGTTCTGGCGCAGCTCATCTGGGACAGAGCTCTGGGCCTGCCCATTGAAAGACCCAAGAGCGTTACTACCGAGTGGATTGAACAGTTCATCGCTTCCCAGCAGCAGACCCCCAAAGCCTGAAATTAAGCAGTAAATAGAAAGAAAACCGCTTAAGGGCTGCCTAGCGAGGCAGCCCTTTTTTTTATTTCTGGCCAGGCCAAGCTGGTTAAAAGAGTTCTAAACATGCTATTATAAAAAAGAATAACTGGGAGGTTCTTATGGAATACCGGATAATGTTAATCGGCTGTGGCACAGTGGGTCAGGGTTTGCTGGAAATACTTGAACAAAAGGCAGATTATCTAAACGACCGGTTCGATTTTGAACCGAGAGTGGTAGCCATTACAGACAAGCTAAAAGGTTCGGTCATCTGCCAGGAGGGATTAAACCTTAAAAGTGTGCTGAAGCTACTGGAAGAAGGAAAAGCCCTAAACGATTATCCAGGTGTTCGAGAAAAAATTACTGGTTTTATCGAGCCACTGGACCTCATAGAAAGGGTTGAAGCAGAAATAATGGCAGAATTAACTTACACAGACATCAAAACCGGAGAACCAGCTACTTCCTACATCAAAAAGGCTCTGAGAAGCGGAAAACATGTGGTCACCTCCAACAAGGGCCCGGCTGCTCTTCATTTCCGCGAGCTTAAAGAACTGGCCAGAGCAAATCAACGACAATTCCGGATTGAGGGCACGGTTATGAGTGGCACGCCGGTGTTTCATCTGGTTGAGAATGGGCTGGCAGGAAATGAAATAAAAGAGATAAAAGGGATTTTGAACGGCACGACTAATTTCATCCTTAGTAAGATGGAACTTGATAACCTGGAGTATGATGAAGCCCTAAAACTGGCCCAGGAACTCGGCTATGCTGAAGCCGACCCGAGCGCTGACGTAGAAGGACTGGACGCTGTGGCCAAAGTGGTGATTTTAGCCAATGCCCTGATGGGCGGGAAAATAAGACCGGAAGAGGTTAAAAGGCAGGGTATCTCGCACCTGCGCAAAACTAATGTTCTGGAAGCCAGGAAAGCTGGCTTCAGGTATAAATTAATTGCCAGAGTAAAGAAAGAAGATAACAGGCTCACAGCCAGTGTGGCTCCCGAGATGATTCCTCTTTCCGACCCACTGGCCGGAGTTATGGGCACCCAGAATGCTTTAACCTTTGATACTGACCTCATGGGCCAGGTAACTATCCAGGGTGCAGGCGCAGGAAAAATTGAAACTGGTTTTTCTATTCTATCTGATTTGCTGGCCATCCACCATAGTGAAAAAATTTAATTTGAAAAATTGAAAATCCTAACTATTTAAAGCCATAAAAATTCAGGGCTTAGCCAGCCACCCGCTGGAAGAAGCCAGGTTTTACGTGAACGAAAAAAATATCTATCGATTGCCTCAGTTCTTGACAGAAACTAAGTCAGTCCTTTTTGAACTTTTCTCTTCTTCCTGGACCGACAAAATTGTCGGAAGGCCTACAAAATTTTCGGGTTAAAAAGGTAACTATATTTATAATTATTTTATTATCAATAAGATAAGATTTGGCACGGTTTTTGCTGTAATAAAGGTGAAACTCATGATAAGGAGGTAAAACATGAGGACAAAAAAATTATTAAAAATTTTCGGGGCTCTTATTCTGGCTTTAGCTTTTCTTTTCACCTTTACCTATGCTCAAGCTAACACACAACAAACAAAAGAAAAGGTAAAAACCGAACAGAAAGAAAGCGAACAAGTTCAGCTTCAGGAAAAGGTCAAGGTTCAGGAACAGGAACAGAACAGACAGCAGGAGCAGGTCAGAACAGAAGTCCAGAAACAAATAGAAAACCAGGCGAATGAAAATTCCAGCTCTCAAACCCAGGTTCGTAACGAAATCCAGAATAGAGTTGAAGTGCAGAAGAATGAAGAGGGCAAGCCGGTAGTTGAGCACCAGCTACAGATTCAGCACCAAGTGCAGAACCAGGCTGTCACCAATTCTGTCACCATTACCAAGGATGGCTCTGGCAAGCCAACCGTTGAACACACCCTTGTCAATACTAAAAAGGAACAGGCCCAAACCAGAAATACAACCAGAACTGAAGAAAGAGTCAGAACCCAAAATCAATTAAAAGAACAAACGAGGACAAAGGTTAAAAAAGGTGGTCCTTTTGTGGATGAGAACGGGGATGGAATAAATGACCTTTACCGCGACCATGACGGAGATGGCCTTCCCAACTGTCAGGATCCGGACTGGACCGCACCAAAAGATGGTACTGGTTATAAAGGTTCTCCCAGTGAGAACGCCTCTCAGCCGATGATGAATAAATCAATGAACAGAAACATGACCTGGACAAGAAATACTTTCCGCAACCAGGTGAACCTGACCAATCAGCTCTGCGATGGAACCGGTCCAAAAGGCAAAGTAGCCAGAAAAGGTAATCATTGAAAACAAGATATCCTGAGGTAAGCGGAAGCCGGGCTCAATACCCGGCTTCCGTTAGTTTTATAATATTTATAAATGTAATTTTTTTTATGGAAGAATTGGCTTCTTTAACAGATATCAATCATTTGCCAAAAAGGAGAAAATGATGGTCAGACCGCAAAGCTTTATGACCAAAGATGAAATAAAAATAAATATCAGGAGACGGGGAAACAGGAGAAAAGCCGTTAAAAAAACCTTTTCTATCAGGGTAGCCCTCTCCTTCTTGGTAATTCTTTTAACCGCTTTAGGGATGCTCCTCCCGGCCTCTGCTCAAACCGTCCAATTTTCCCTGTCCCATAATTATGCCAGCAACATCTTCCAATCTTACGAGCCTTTCTCTGACCAGGTGACTTTAGCTGGGCTTTCTTTTGGTGGGGACTCGTCGGGAGTAGCACTCTACGGGAACCTGGATGTCAATTACCTATATAAATACTCCGGGCTGAGTTCCTTCGGCGGGAAGCTGGGGGCCGACCTGCTGGTTCCAGTTGGGAAGAGAAGTGCCTTCTACTTTGCCCTGGAAGGGGAAGCTGTGCTTTTCCGTAGCCTTTATGACTATTTTAACCACACCACAGCCAGGCTCATAGCCAATTTTAAGAGCTACCTGGGCACTTCCACTATTCTGCGGATCGATTCAGAAAGCTGGCTTAATAATTACCGTTATGCCATTTTTGATTATCTGGCAGAAACCCTGACTATTTCACTGGACAACTACTTTCCCAGTAAAACAACCTTTAAAGTAGAGGCCAGCTACGGCTATAAATTATATCTTCATCCCGGTTATATTTCCTCTGCAGAATCAACCGACCTGCAAAATGCAGCCATGAATTATTCAATAGCCAGCAAATCAACCGGTTTAAGCACTTTGAATAGTGGATTTGCTACCCCATTTCTACCCTTATCCATGCAGGGAGGTCCCGGCATTGGTCACGGCAACCCCCGTGACAATTACAACATGGGTGGGAGTTACAGCATTAGGGGTCTTCCCTATCAGACTGTCTATTATACTGGAAGCCAAAACATCCAGGTTTTTTCCATAAGTGCTCTACTGGCCCAGGGGCTGGGAGATAATCTTGGTTTAAGTCTAAGTGCCGCCAGGCAATGGTACCTCAAGGGTGAAAACCCATTTTCTTCCAGCGATGAATATTTTATGGTAGAGAATCCCACTTACGACCGGTTCGCCTGGGAAGGCTATTCACTGCAAGCTAAGTTGACGGCTTTAATAAGTGATAATTTAAATGGAGAAATTCGCTACGATTATTATTCCCACAATTTCCCCGGAATCATCAGCCTGGACCTGGAGGGCAACAGCCTGGGTGTAACCAGAAAAGATACCCGGCATCAGGTAAGCGCTAGGTTACAGCTCGACTTGGCCAGCGTTTCCTTGTTCGCCAGTTACAGCTACTTGAAAAACTCTTCTAACGATCCCTGGTTTGACTGGAACGGTCATGCCCTTAGCGCCGGGCTTGTATGGAACCTGAGCGTCTCCTCGTCCAGGTGAAGGAAGGCTTGACATGAAGAATGATTATACTCAGAATGAAAAAAGAAAAAGTTTACAGGTGGAAATGAAATACAAAAAAAGAAAAATTCGGTGGTCGAAGTTGGCACTCGCTTTTGTTTTAATTTTTGCGTTCTTTTCTTTCAAGCCCTGGCTGATCCCAACTTTAGGGCAACAAACTAAGACAGAAAAACCTCAGCGCCACTTTTACAATGTTGACCGGGAAACAACCGTAGAAGGTCAGGTGGTGGATATTAAATTTGAAGCTCGCTACGAAGGAAAAGGTCACTTCCTTATTTTACTGGTCAAAGATAGCAGCTCAGGAGAAGAGGTTGAAGTAGAAACTGCGCCAGCCTGGTTCTTCCAGACTGATATTCACCAGGGAGAAAAAATCCAGTTGATTGGTTCACTAGCTGAAGAGGAGCAGGGTAAAAAGGTGATTATGGCGCGGGAAATCAAGATTAACAATCGCACCATCACTCTGCGCGACCGACGTGGCTTTCCTGCCTGGAGTGGGGGGCGTGGCCGCCGCCGTTGAACAACAAAATAAAGTCAAAAAATCAATTGGCCTCCTCAAAGTAGGGTGGGTGCCCGAAGGTGGTAGTTGAGTTTTTTCTCTACTCTTCAAAAATATCCTTGGTCTTTTGCTTAGTCTCAACTTCTGTTTAGTTTTTCGTGTAAATTTTGCCAGCACATTACAAAAAGCCCTTTTCTCTCATCCAGTCATCATTAAAAATGCTACTTAAGTAGCGGAAAGCGCTGTCCGGAAAAATAGTGATTATACGGGCCGGACGGTCTATTTCCCTGGCAATTTTTAAAGCTGCCCACAGGGCTGCACCAGAAGAGCCTCCAGCCAGGATTCCTTCCTTTCTGACTAGTTCCCGACAGGTTAAAAAAGCCTCCCGATCGCCAACTCTGATGATTTCATCAATGTTATCAAAGTCGGCACACCCGATGATAAACTCATCTCCCAATCCTTCAATCAGGTAGTGCCCTGGCTGGGACCTTTGACCGGTATAAAAATAATTATAAAAAACAGAACCAATTGGGTCTACACCAATAACCTTGATTTGGGGATCTTTTTCTTTTAAATATTTAGCCGCTCCACCGATCGTCCCACCTGTTCCTATACCGGCTACAAAATAATCAATTTTCCCTTCCATTTGCTCCCAGATTTCAGGTCCAGTGGTGAGATAATGAGCTTCATTGTTTTCCCGGTTGTTATGCTGGTCCGGGAAAAAGCAGTCTGGCATTTCTGAGGCTAGTCTGGGAGTAATGTTGTTATAGGAATCCGGATGCTCGGGGGGTAGAGTACTGTCTACTTTAATAAGCTCAGCTCCCATAACTTCCAGCATATCCATCTTTTCCTTTGATAATCGGTCGCGCACTACCACTTTCAACTTGAAACCAAGTTGAATGGCTACCAGTGCCAGCCCCATGGCCATATTGCCAGAAGAATTTTCTAAGATAACTTGTCCAGGCTTGGCCCGACCGTTAGCCATGGCCTTATTTATCATATGGTAGGCTGTTCGGTCTTTAATAGAACCAGTAGGATTGAGAAATTCTAACTTAGCAAAAATTTCAGCTTTAAGCCCTTCGGTAATTTTGTTCAAGCGCACCACCGGCGTCTGGCCGATAACCTCCAGAATGTTGTTATAGACTCTCTTATTTCTTTCCATCACCTCATGCTCCATAAAAGCTCTAAATTTTCCCGAAAAGCTAACAGATAATAATATTTCTGTCAACAGAACGGGTCTTGACAGTGCCAGTGGTTTCTGTTATCTGTGTATGCGTGAAAGAAAGAGAGTTTTACCTCACGGCGAAAACAAGTTTTTCAACCACAAAATCTCTCTATTTCAAAATCAACGAAATAACTACCTCCATGATAATGCCTACCCGAGTACAGGCCAGGATTTAAGGTCCTGTACCGGGTATTATAAACCTTCCCTTAAATCCTCCTGTACTCGGAAATTCTTACACGCTTAATCAGGTCTATACCTGTGCTATTCCACATTTTTTCCAGGGAGGTAAAAATGAGAAAAAAAACACTTGAGGAAATAAATGAAAAGATTAAAGAAAGAAAAGCCGTGGTGCTTACGGCGGAAGAAATGGCCAGGCTGGTCAAAGAGAAAGGAGCAGAAGAAGCGTTCAAGCAGGTTGATGTGGTCACCACTGCTACCTTTGGAGCGATGTGTTCTTCAGGTGTGCTCTTAAATTTTGGTCACTCCGACCCGCCAATAAAGATGACCAGAGTCTGGCTGAACGACGTGCCCGCTTATACTGGTATTGCGGCAGTAGATGCCTATCTGGGGGCTACAGAACCATCAGAAAAATTTCACATCCATTATGGAGGCGCTCAAGTCATTGAAGACCTGGTCAGAAGAAAACCTGTTGTCCTTAGGGCAGAAGCATACGGGACCGATTGTTATCCAAGAAAATCCATCACCACCACAATAACTATTGACGATTTAAACCAGGCCATCATGCTCAACCCGCGAAACGCTTACCAGAAATACAACGCCGCTACCAACTCTGGTTCGAAAACTCTTTTCACTTACATGGGCAAGCTTTTACCACAGATGACCAACGTAACCTTTTCTGGCGCCGGGGAGCTTTCTCCTCTGATGAACGACCCGGATTATGAAACCATAGGTTTGGGAACGAGAATTTTTCTGGCCGGGGCAGAAGGGTACATCATCGGCCACGGCACCCAGCATTCTCCGGAAAACGGTTTTGCCACCCTGATGGTCAAGGGCAACCTCAAAGAGATGTCACCTGAGTTTTTGAGAGCTGCCGTCTTTGAAGGTTACGGCTGCACTCTTTACCTTGGCCTGGGCGTACCCATACCTGTGCTCAATCCAGGTATAGCCAGAAAAACCGGCATTTCAGATGAAGAAATATTCACCAATCTGGTAGATTACAGTTATCCCTCCAGAAACCGTCCGGTGCTGAAGAAAGTCACCTATGCAGAATTAAAGTCTGGCTGGGTAGAAGTTAACGGGAAAAAAATTAAAGCCTCACCCCTTTCCAGTCTGTTTATGGCCAGAAAAATCGCCCGGCTTCTTAAAGAAAAAATAAGAAGAGGCGAATTTTTCCTGACCCTGCCGGTCGAAAGACTTCCAGGAAAATCCACAACCAGAACTCTGGATATAAAAGAAGCACCTGTTGAGCAACTTAAAGAAGAAAAAAGGGACATCCCGGAGAAAGCCAGAATGTATAAAGATGATTCGCTCTGTTTTCATTGTGGCCACTGCCTCTCACTCTGTCCTGCCGGAGTTTTTGTTAAAACGAACCGGTGGGAAATAAAAGCTCAACCCGAACGCTGCACAGGCTGCGGCTTGTGTCTCGGAGCCTGCCCGGCTAGCGCTATTTTGGTGAGGAAATAATCATGGAAAGGATACGGTACAAACTCAGAATAAATGAAACCATAGCTAGGATAATTGCTGAGAGTAAGTTCATTTCTGTGGCAGCAGAAGAAGTGTGCTATCAGCGAATGGTTTTAGAAGATTACATTTCCAAGGATCCGGAGTTTCTTAAAACTTTAAAACCATATTTTGTGCCGGAGAGCGCGCCAGAAATAGTAAAAAAAATGGCCGCGGCTTCAGCCCGAGCCGGCGTCGGACCGATGGCCTCTGTGGCTGGGGCCATTGCTTATTTTGCCGTGAGAGCCATGGTCCATCAAGGAGCCAGGTATGCCATATTTGAAAACGGAGGCGATATCGCCATTTTCACAGAGGAACCCGTAGTTATTGGCCTGTATGCCGGGGAAAGAATCAAAAACCTGGCTTTTAAAATTGAACCCAGGCCAGCTATCTTCGGTCTCTGCACTTCATCGGGTAAGATGGGGCACTCGTTAAGTTTTGGCCTGGCTGATTCAGTCACCGTGCTTTCAGAAGACCCAGCGTTGGCAGATGCTGTGGCTACCGCTGTGGGAAACTGTATAAAGACAGATGACCCAGGTCAAATGGAAAAGACCATTGAGAGATATCTTATTTCAGGCGTGGAAGGCATCATGGTGGTAATGAATGAAAAAATTGGCCTGGGAGGTAAGCTCCCTGAAATAATCAGCCTGCCTTTTTCTCCTAACCTGATAACTTCTGCCTGGAGATAAAAAATGCTAAAAGAAACATATTATCCAGAGAAAGTTCACTGCCTTCCTGAGAAAAGGCATTTTCTGTCGAGAGCCGGTCTCCCCAGTTCTAAACAGCTCCCAGATACGGATTTCCAGAGAAGAGCCAA
>JACIYK010000047.1 GCA_014359965.1 Candidatus Aminicenantota bacterium | reverse complement strand
ATTTTTCTGATGAAGGCGGATGGACAGTTACTTTTATGGATGATAATGGAAATGCCTGGGGAATATGTCACCTATTAAATAATCCAAAAAGTGATAGTTCAGTAAATTTATATGAAGGCAAAAGAGTCCATCCGGGAATTACACCCGTTGGTCGGTGTGATAGTACCGGCTCAAGTTGCCGCCGGCCCCATATCCATCTATCATTGAAGATAAACGGTGCTTATGCCGATCTGACCGGTTATGTTTCTGGGTGCTAAGAAGGAGGTTAAAATGAAAAATAAATTTTTAGCTTATGCTTTATTGATTTTTATTGGAAGCATAGGTCTGATCAATTTTTCTTTTTCTCAACATTCTGGAGGCGAAGAAATACTAAGGTGTGAAATTCCGCAGGGATTTATATATAAATCTTTCTATCTCTCTTCCTCAGGGATGAAAGGGATTATTTTCCTTCAACGCCAGCCTGATAGGCTTTATTCAGACCTTTCAATATTTGAAGTATTTGATGCTGATAATAATATGCTGTTGAGCAAAGTGCTGGATTCAGGATGGGGGGTTAGGGGTTTTACTCCAGATAATAAGCTCATATTATCCAAGGGGCAGGCTGATTATTTAAGTGAAATAAAAATTATCGATATGCAGGGCAAAGAACTCATTTCTATTCCTGAGGTAGGTTCCAGAAGATTAGTTTTTGACTTGTATGGACGCGATTTGGCCGTAGCTGCTTTTGATTACGATGCGGCTTATTTGCCTTCAGTTGTTTATGACCTGGCCAGTGGTAAGGAGAAATTCAGATTGGGCCCGGTTCCTTTGCCGAAGAGCAATAAGAATAAAGAAGGAAACTTCTATTGGACGGGGACCAGAATATTTCTGCCTATAGGCAAAGATAACTTGTTTCTATGGGGAATAGGAGCCACGATTTTATTACAGAAATATCATGGGCCAGGCTACATCTGGAAGATAAATGATATTGGCGGGAATATAAGTGAAGGCAAATTGTTGAATGAGGAATATCTGGCTGTCAGCTATTTTGTCCCTGAAAGAAAATATAAAGAAGGTCTGGCCATCATCAGGTGGAGAGATGGCCAGATTGTTTTCCGAATGGAAAATTATATTGTTAATAATAAAAGAGAAAAAAATCTTCCGGTGTTGAGTGTTGATATGCTTCATCTGGATGAAAATAATAACTTGTTTTTTTTGCAGGATGATGGAAGGGTTCACATATTTCATTTTAAAAAAGAAAATAAAACCTGGGATGAAAACCTTATGACAACACATGAATACAGGCTCGGGAAAACTATAGCGGCTGGAAAAGGAAGACCGCAGGTTATTAAAGGGACTATTTATTACGCCGAAGAAGAAGATGGACAAGTAGTAATACGAAGGATAAAACTTAATTAATAAGCCTGGACCTGAAATACAGGAATTAAGGAACTTGATTTTTTAGATCAGGTGAAATTTAGGAGGTTTCAATCTCTAATTTTTCTAAATAAAGGTCGCGGCCGCTTATCAGTTCCATATCCTTGGAGCCACAGAAGGGGCAGGCATAAGAGAAGGATTCATCCATGATGTTTTTGGCCGTGATTTCTTTTCCACAACCGTGGCATTTAAATTTTATTTTTGTGACTTTAATCTCTAGCGTGGCTTTGTCGGCGATGGTACCCTTTTTATAGCTGTGAAAGGCCGAGCGAAAGAGCTCGGGTACCACACCGGAAAGCTCGCCAATCAGGACTTTGACTTTGGTTACTCTGGTGGCTCCGGATTTTCTGGCCTGCTCTTCTATTATGGTAAAAAGGTCAGCCACAATGGACATCTCATGCATTTTTTACCCGCCTCTTTTCCAGTTCTGACTCTAAAAAGGCACAGAGCTCCTCAATTCCCTCCCCGGTGACGGCCGAGGTCTCGAAGACTTTAAGTTTAGGGTTAATTTCCAGGGCTTCTTTAACAACTCTTTCCCGGTCAAAAGGTAGATAAGGCAGAAGGTCGCATTTGGTCAGCACAAAGACCTGGGAAGTGATGAAAGCTTCAGGATATTTTTTTGGTTTATCATCACCTTCCGGCACGGACAGCAGGACAAACCTGAGGCTTTCTCCCAGGTCAAAACTAGCTGGGCAGACCAAGTTGCCCACGTTTTCAATAAACAGGAAATCCAGGTCAGCCGGAATCTGGTCAAAAATCCGGGCTAGCATCTTAGCTTCCAGATGGCAGGCGCCGTGCGTGGTAATTTGCCAGGCCGGCAGGCCAATTTTTCTTATTCTTTCGGCATCCCTTTCTGTTTCCACATCACCTTCAACTACACCCACGCGGTATTTTCCCTGCAGCTTCTGGCCAATTTTTTCCAGCAGCGAAGTTTTACCCGAACCAGGAGAACTCAGGAGGTTTACGGCCAGGATTTGATGCTCCAGCAGTTTCTGACGGATGGAGCTGGCAATTTTTTTGTTTGACCCCAGGATGTCTTCTAACACCAGAACTTCTTTTCTTTTACTATCCATTTGATTCTTACTCCACTTTTTTCTTCTTCAATTCACCAGCAGTCTTTTCTATTATAGCAGAAAATTTTCTTTCAGTATTACGAATAATAAATTAGTAACACCAAGCTTTCAACTTATGGTTTCTTTAAAAAAAGCCAGAGCCTGCTCCAGATTCTGCCTGGCAGCCGGCGTCAGCCCTTCACCAACCTCAAACTCGTATCCCCGGATGGCCAGCAGGTAAACTTCCGGATTCCGGCCGTATAAGCTTTTGGTCAGGTAGGCTACTGCTTCAGCCGGCAGGGCATGGGTGGTAAAAGTGAATTTTTTCTGCGGTCTGATTTTTTTGAAGACAAAGGGAGCGGAACCTTTTTTCAGGGCGTCAACCACGATTACCTTCTGAAACTCGGAGAAAAGCAGGGCATCTTCCACCTGAAACTGATAGTTGGCTTCCAGAACCAGGCCTTCCAGATTTTCTTCTTCTAACCTGTCGATAAACGCCGGACCCAGACCATCATCCTGGCGTCCCGGGTTACCTATACCATAAACCAGAATTTTCTTTTTGGCCTCGGTTTTCGTGGCTATTTCCTCTTGCGGTCAATAAGCTGACCTTCAGCATTGTAAAGTTCTACTTCCAGCGGCATCTGGCCCAGAGCATGGGTAGCGCAGCTCAGGCAGGGGTCATAAGCCCGGATGGCCACTTCTACCCGGTTGAGCAGGCCTTCCGTGATTTCCGGTTTTCCCGCGATAAAGGTTTCGGCCACCAGTCTGACGGCTTCGTTATAAGCCTGGTTGTTGTTGGTAGTGGAAACAATCAGGTTGGCCATGGTGACCTGGTCATCTTCGTTAATACGGTAGTGATGGAAAAGGGTGCCGCGCGGCGCTTCGATAAGGCCCACACCCTCATGTTTCTTTCTGCCTTTTTTAACCAGCTTGTCGCCCAGGATATCCGGGTCGTTCAGCAAATCTTTAATCACTTCCGCGGCGTGCAGCATCTCAATCAGCCTGGCCCAATGGCTGTGCAGGGTCATGTTGTTGGGCTTGCCGCCGGTGTAGGCTTTGTATTCCTCAAATTCTTTCTGGGCTCTCGGGCTGGGGATGAAATCGCAGGTGTTAAGCCGGGCAATCGGTCCCACCCGGTACCAGCCTTTTTCCTTGCCCAGTTTTTTGAGGTAAGGGAATTTCATGTAGCTGTAAGTGCGGACTTCTTCGCCGATGTATTCCAGGTAATCCTGATAATCCACGTCGTTAAGAATTTTTCGGCCTTCGGCATCCACCGCCCGCAGGACTCCGTGGTAAAAATCAAGAGCGCCATCCTTACGCACCAGGCTCAGGTGGTTAGAAGGAAAGTGAGCAAAATTATCAATAACCTCTCTGTTTTCCCGGTGGATTTTTTTGAACAGCTGCACTGCTTCCTGCGCCCATTCAATCATGGTATCAACGTTGAAAGGCGCTGGAGACTTCAGGAAGTAATCTCTTTCTTCCGGCGTCAGGCTCTTGTTGATGCCACCGGGGATGGCACCGGTGCCGTGGATTTTTTTCCCGGCCGTAGCTTTTATGATTTCCTGTCCAAACTTTCTGAGCAGGACTCCTTTGACAGCAATGTCTTTATGCGTTTTAGCCACGCCGATAATATTTCTTACCTTGGGGTCAGCGTCAAAACCAAAGAGCAGGTCAGGAGAAGCTAGATGGAAAAAATGAAGGGCATGGGATTGAAGCATCTGACCGTAGTGCATCAGCCGCCGCATCTTCTCGGCCGTAGGTGTCAATTTTCCCGGGCCAACGCCAACGATTACGTCCATGGCTTTGGCGCCGGCCAGGTGATGGCTGACCGGACAGATGCCGCACAAACGCTGGACCAGCACCGGGATTTCCCAGTAAGGCCGGCCCTGGACAAAACGCTCAAAGCCGCGAAATTCCACCACATGAAAGCGAGCCTGAGCTACCCGGCCCTGGTCATCCAGGTGGATGGTCACTTTACCGTGTCCTTCAACTCTGGTTACTGGTTCTATGGTAATTTTTCTGGCCATGTTGCTCATCCTTCAATCGTATTTTAAAATCGGGTAATCAATCTTAAGCGGTCGGCCCTGAAGCAGGGCGGTCAGAGCTTCCCAGATGAGGTCAGCATTAGGCGGACAGCCGGGCAGGAAATAATCAACCTTGACTATTTCGTGGCAGGGATACGCCCGGTTGAGAATAAGGGGAAGTTCTTCATCATGGGGAATGACCGCATCTTCGGGGGCCACGGTCGGAGAATGCAGGTAAGCTTCTTCCAGGCATTCCCGGAGGGGAATGGTGTTGCGCATGGCGGGCAGGCCACCCATGATAGCGCATTCACCGACGGAAATTAAAATCCGGCAGTTTTTTCGGAAAGCACGCAGGACTTCCACGTTTTCTGAATTGCAGCAGCCGCCCTCGAT
The DNA here is from genome assembly GCA_014359965.1 of Candidatus Aminicenantota bacterium. Classification (GTDB taxonomy): domain Bacteria; phylum Acidobacteriota; class Aminicenantia; order Aminicenantales; family Saccharicenantaceae; genus Saccharicenans. Next base: position 8,810 of record JACIYK010000047.1, on the reverse strand, counting down.
CAGGCCGATATCCACCGGCCGGGAAAAATTCTTGATATCATCTATGGGGGATTTATCAAACTCCACCAGTTCTATTAAATCCAGAATTCTTTCATCTATGTCCAGGATGGACATATGACAGCCGAAACATCCGGCTAAGGAAGCAGTGGCGATTACTGGTTTACTCATTTTTGACCCCTTCGCTTTTTTCTTCTATCTCGCTGCCAATTGGTTTGAAATCATACTTGCGTTTTCCGATGGGCACCTTAAAGCCAACCTCTTTCTTGAGGATGGCACCCACCGGGCAGATTTCCATGGCTTTTTGGGCTTCTTCTTCGCTCATCTTGGCGGCCAACTTCCGGTCGACGTTGATGCGCACCTGGCCGGAGCGGTTTTTCATGGCAAAGATTTTCCGGCCATCTTTTGTTTCTATGGCTCTGACACAGCGCCGGCACTGCACGCAGCGATTATGGTCCAGCAGAAAAGTGGGGAAAGCTTCCACGTCTTTCCTGGGGAAAAGATAGGGGAACCGCGGTACCATTATCTGGTAGCGGTAAGCCAGGGCCTGGAGCTCACAATTGCCGCTCTTCTCACAGGTCGGGCAGAAATGATTGCCCTCGACGAACAGCATTTCGATAATAGCTTTCCTGTATTCTTCAACTTCAGGCGTTTGGTTTTCTACCATCATGCCTTCGGTTACAGGCTGGGTGCAGGAAGCCATCCAGCGGCCGTTAACCCTGACCGAACAAATCCGGCAACTGCCTACTGGCTTCAGTCCTTCAAAGTGGCAGAGGATCGGGATGTAAACTCCATTGGCTTTAGCAGCTTCATAAATGGTCTGGCCCCGCTCAGCCAAACATTCTTTACCGTCAATAAAAAATTTTATCTTCTCAGGCATGCTCGTGTTCCTCCGTAAATTTTCTTCCGGTAATCTCACAGGCTTCAGCCACGGCCTCCTTCAGGTCAAACTCGGGGATAAAATCAGCTTCTTTGTTTATCCGGCTTTCGTACAGTTCCCGGAAGTTGGCCAGGGTGGTCAGCACCGGGTTGGGCGAAGTCTGACCCAGGCCGCAGCGGCTGGTACTTTTTATGATTTTTCCCCAAGCTTCTATTTCTTTTAGGTCCTGAAGAGTCCCACGGCCGGCAGCGATTTTTTCAAACTTTTTCCGCAGCAGCACGTTACCGGCACGACAGGGGACACACCAGCCGCAGCTTTCTTCAATGAAGAAGTCAAGGAAATTGCGGACCACGGCAAAAAGGTCGCGGGTTTTGTTAAAGATAATTATTGAACCACCGGTGGCTAAGTCCGAGTAGCAAATTTTGCGGTCGAAGCCCGCTTCAGAGATACAGTTTCCAGAGGGGCCGCCCACCTGGACAGCCAGGGTATCTCTGGCTTCGACCATCTCCAACAGCTCTTTTATGGTCAGGCCAAATTCTACTTCGTAAATGCCGGGTTTTTCACAATCTCCGGAAACGCTGAGCACTTTGGTGCCAGCAGAAACCGGTGTGCCCATAGAACGGAACCAACCAGCGCCATGCGTGATAATCTGCGTGGCTGTGGCTAATGTTTCCACGTTGTTCACGGTCGTTGGCTGGTTGAGGTAGCCTTTCTGCACGGGGAAAGGAGGACGGTCTCTTGGCTCCCCGCGTTTGCCCTCGGCAGATTCAATCAGAGCTGATTCTTCGCCGCAGACATAAGCGCCGGCTCCCATTTTTATTTCTATGTCAAAGTCAAACCCTTTACCGGCTATGTTTTGGCCAAGAATTCCCTCCTCTCGCATTTTTTGCAGAACATGTTCAAGATATTTTTTAAGGTAAGTATATTCATGTCTGAGGTAGAGAAGGCCAAGTTTAGCACCTACAGCGTAGCCAGCTATGGCCATACCTTCAAAAACCATCTGAGGCCTTTCGGTCAGAATGACGCGGTCTTTAAAGGTTCCTGGTTCTCCTTCATCAGCGTTGCAGATAACATAATGTTCACCGTTTTTCTCTTTGCGGCAGAATTCCCATTTCAGCCCCGTGGGAAACCCGGCGCCACCGCGCCCCAGCAGGTTGGCTTTTTTTACTTCTTCAATGACCTCTTCGGGTGCCATATCTAGAGCTTTTCTGATGGCTTCACCTGGCTTAAAATCACCGAAAACGACCGGGCCCGCTTTTCTGATGTTATTTTTAACCATGGCCCGCACCAGCTCATGTCTGTTGGCGCCATCACCAAATTCTTCCACCATTTCCTGAACAGGCTTTCCCTGCCTCATCCAGGCTACGATTTTTTTAACTTTCTCCTGGTTCAGACAGGTGAAAACCACATCGTTAATTAGGGCTGCTGGTTCCTGGTCGTTCATCCCAATACAGGATGTCTGGAGGAGTGTTATCAGGCCATCAGCAGAAGTCTCACCAAACCGGCAGCCAGCTTCCTGTTCAAAAGACCTGGCCACTTCTTCCATTCCGGCCATCTCTGAGGTAATGGAATTGTTCAGGTAGACAACGTATTTCCCAGGCTTTTTGTCAGTCAGAAAATGGTAGAAAGTGATAACACCTTCAATTTCCGTCATAGACAGGCCCAGTGCTTCGGCCAGCTTCTGAACTTCTTTTTCAGCAATAAAGCCCTTTTCTGCTTGAAGTTCTTTAAGAAAAGTGATTAGGTGAAGGCGATTTTTTCCATATTTCTTCAATAATCTTTTGATAGAACTCATAAGAAACCCCTGCATAAAATTAGGTTTATTTATATCATAAAATAGCATATTTAAAAAGACTGAACTTGTTTAAAAATTCATTATTTTTTATAATGCTTCTATGAAAATTGACCTGGAGCATATTTGCCGTCTGGCCAACATGGAATTAACCGAAGAAGAAAAATTGCCCATATCTATGCAGATGGAAAAAATAGTAGAGTGGGTAGGTCAGTTGGCTCGTCTGGAAACCGGGACTGAAGAAAGATATTCGCCTGTAGATTTCAGCTTGAGAATGGAAGAGGACCAGGTGCAGCCCTCGCTTCCACAGGAAGAAGTTCTGGCCATGGCTCCGGAAAAAGAGGGCGATTTTATTAAAGTACCCAAGGTGTTGACTGGAAAATGAATTTAGTTAATCTGAACTTAACCGAAGCGGTTGAGCTGGTAAAAAGAGGCGAACTTCTGGCTGAAGAGCTCGTCCTGGCTTATATAAAGCATATAGAATCTCTTGATAAACAAATAAAGGCTTACCTTACTTACAATTTTGACAGGGCTCTGGAAAGAGCCAGAGAAATTGACCAAAAACCAGCCAAGGGAAAGCTGGCGGGGGCCATTATTGCCATTAAGGACAACATTATAACCAAAGGGCTGAGGACTACCTGTGCTTCTCGTCTGCTGGAAAATTTTATCCCGCCGTACGATGCTACCGTGGTGGAAAGGCTGGAGACTGAGGATGCTATCATTATCGGTAAAACCAACCTGGATGAATTTGCCATGGGCTCCTCTACAGAAAATTCCGCCTTCTTTCCGACTCGAAACCCATGGGATTTGGAAAGAGTGCCGGGCGGGTCCAGCGGTGGCTCGGCCGCAGCAGTAGCGGCTTTGGAAGCCATGGCGGCCTTGGGCAGTGATACCGGGGGCTCGGTTCGCCAGCCAGCTGCTTTTTGCGGAGTTGTCGGGTTAAAACCTACCTATGGTCGGGTTTCCAGGTATGGTCTGGTGGCTTTTGCTTCCTCACTGGATCAGATTGGCCCGCTTACCAGGACAGTTAAAGATAGCGCTCTGTTAACCAGAGTCATTTCTGGTTTTGACCGTCGGGATGCCACTTCTTCTTCAGAACCAGTGCCTGATTATGTAGCCAATCTTGATGCAAAGCTGGAATCAAAAAAAATCGGCGTGCTGAAAGAATCCAAGCTCAAGGGTATTAATAAAGAAGTTGCGGCCAATTATTTTGCTTCAGTAGAAAAACTAAAAGAACTAGGGTTTGAGATTAAAGAGATGAGCTTTCCTTCTTGGGAATATGCTCTGCCCTGTTATTATGTAATAGCGCCTTCTGAAGCCAGTTCTAACCTGGCTAGGTATGATGGTGTGCGCTATGGTTTGAGAGTGGAGGCGAACAGTCTGGCTGAAATGTACCTCAAAACCAGGACCGTTGGTTTCGGTAGCGAGGTGAAAAGAAGGATTCTTCTGGGAACTTTTGCTCTGAGTTCTGGATATTATGAGGCCTATTATGCCAAAGCAAGCAGAGCCAGGCAGGTGATAACCCAGGAATTCAAGACTGCTTTTGAGAAGGTAGATTTTATTATAACACCCACCACCCCAGGGCCAGCCTTTAAACTGGGTGAAATTCAGGACCCGATTTCCATGTATTTACAGGACTACTTCACTGTTTCCGCTAGTCTGGCAGGTGTTCCAGCCATATCTATTCCTTCAGGTTTTTCTTCAGATAGGTTGCCGCTGGGGCTCCAGGTCATAGGCCGCCCGTTTTTAGAAGATAAATTGCTAAATTTTGTTTTTTTGCTTGAAAAAAAACTTGAATTTAAAAATAATATAAGTGAAACAATTAAATACCAGAGGAAGGAGGAAGAATGAAAAATAAAAGCCTTTGGTTATTAGGTCTTATTTTTGTTGGTCTTATGGTTTACGCTGCTTGTTCTTCAGCACCAGAGAAAACTCTGCTTGATAAATATTTTCATGCGGTCTCGATGAAAGACAATCAGACGATGGCGGCTATGGCTGTTGAACCACTAGTCATAGAAGCAGAGTCTTATCAGATTGTGGAAAATCCTCCAGTTCAGGTTACTCCAGTAAAATTGCCCGATCTGGATAAGCAAGAAGCTGAAGCCAAGAAAAAGATGGAAGACCACATTGGTCCGGTCGTAGAAGCCAAAGATGCGCTGGATGCCGCCAAGGACGAGCTGGACTATGCCAGAACTTCAAGAGCTCGGGCTGCTCTGAAGAAAAAAGTTGAAGAACTTCAGGCCAAGTATGATACGGAATACAACCTGCATAAAGAGCTACAGGCAGCTTATAGTGAAGCCAAAAAAGCTGCTGCTAAGGAAGAAGAGATTACGCTTTTCTCTCTGGGGGTTAAGAGCTTGCCCGGTGTGAGGAGTATGCAAGGTGAAATTCACCAGAAAGACCTGGTTATAAGTGTGAAGACAAAGGCTGGCGCAGAAAAGAAGTATAAAGTCATACTGAGAAAATATGTTCTGAAAGATGAAGCTGGCAAACCCTACAATGGACGCTGGATTATTGTCAAGTTTGAACCGGTCAGCTGAGAAAAAAATTTTCGGGTGTTATTGACTTTTTCGGATTTTCAGCTATAAATAACTTTTCATGCGACAAACCTATAGGGGCCGTTAGCTCAGAGGGAGAGCACCGGCCTTTTAAGCCGGGTGTCGCTGGTTCGAGTCCAGCACGGCTCATATGCGCCCCTGTCGTCTAGCCCGGCCTAGGACATCGCCCTTTCAAGGCGGCAACACGGGTTCGAATCCCGTCGGGGGCGCTAAACTTTTTTAAGGAAAAATCGTGGGGAATGAATCTCTAGTGAGATTTAAACCTTATTTTAGGTTAATCAAAGGAAAATCTTTTTTCTTTAAAAAGTCTTAGACAGCTATCCACAACTTCTGGTTCATAAAGCCGGCCACGGTTTAGCTGAATTTCCTCCAAGGTTTTATCAAGGCCAAAGGAGGGCCGGTAAGGACGGTGGGAAGACATGGCTTCCACCACATCGGCCACAGCCACAATTTTGGCTTCCAGAAGAATTTCTCCGTTTTTAAGACCATTTGGATAACCTGAACCGTTGATTCTTTCATGATGCTGAAGAACTATCTGAGCAATAGGCCAGGGGAATTCAATGTTTTTCAGAATGTCATAGCCAGCCTGAGGATGAGTTTTTATTATGGTATATTCCAACTCTGTTAGTTTGGTAGGCTTGCTCAGAATCTCGGCCGGAACGTAAATTTTTCCTATGTCATGTATTTCTGCCGCAAATCTTATCCCCTCAACTTGTGTTTCAGGTAATTTCATCTCTCTGGCAATGGCTTCCGCTAATAGAGCTACCCGGTGCTGGTGGCCAGCGGTATAGGGGTCGCGCATTTCGATAGTGGCAGATATAGCCTGAATGGTGCCGGCCAGAGTTCTTCTTATTCTTTCCCGGCTTTCCTGGAGTTCTTTTTCCGCTTTTTTTCTTTGGCTGATATCCCTGAAAACAATTACTTTCCCTGATTTTTGTCCTAGTTCTTCAGCTAACTCAGCCGCGGTAAATTCTACGGGTATTTCCTGGCCGGTCCGCGATATCAGGATGGCTTCTTTCAGACCTTCAGGTTCCAGAAGGTGATTGTTTAGCTTGGAGCCTTTGAGGCTGAAAACATGAACAAGTGTTTGCCCCAGAGCTTCTCTTTCTTCCCAGCCTGTGATCTTCTGAGCCATTCTGTTGATGAAAGAAATCCGTCCTTCAGCGTCGATGACCACAATACCATCATCAATGCTCCGGAGAATGGTGGAAAGCCATTGTTCCTTTTCCTTAAGCAGGAGCTGCATCTTGGCTTTATAAAGAGCTGTTTCTATGGTCAGTTCTAGTTCTCTTTCTTCAAAAGGCTTGATGAGATAACCGAAGGGTTCGGTTAACTTGGCTCTTTCAAAGGTCAGGTCATCAGCAAAAGAAGTGATGTAAACCACCGGAATTCCATATTCTTCCCAGAGAACAGAGGCTACCGAGATACCATCTACGTTTCCCTTAAGAACAATGTCCATCAAAGCCAGGTCAGGTTTTTTTTCCTTGACGCTTTTTAGAGCTTCATCCGCATTCTGGGCAATAGCCGTTACTTCGTAGCCCATGGTCCGGACCATGTTGTAGAGGTCCCGGGCGACAAGATTTTCGTCTTCTACAATTAATATTCTGGCGCGCCGCATATTTATCTTTATTTAATTTAACTTTATTTTATTCATAACAGGTGTCAAATACAACTTTAAAATTCATTTTGGGCTCTAATGGCCGTTTTTTTAATCCTGAAAGGGAAAGATGACCTCTGCTTCTGTGCCTTTTCCTTTTCTGCTTTGTATCTTAAGTGCTCCAGAAAGCTGAGCTGTTAACAAGCGGACTATTTCCAGACCAAATTTTTCAGGAATGTCTTCTGGCAACCCTTTTCCGTTGTCTGAGATTTTCAGCACCAGGCTGTTTTCTTCTTTTTTTAGAGAAACAAAAACTTCTCCAGCCTGGCCAGGGGCGAAAGCGTGTTTTAAGCTGTTGGTCACCAGCTCAGTGGTTATAAGGCCAAGAGGAATAGCTATATCGATGGTCAGGAAGGGGGCGTCAACTTGCAGAGAAAATGAAATATCTTTACTCCCGGGAAGAAAAGATTGAAACAGATGGACCAGCAGCTGGTCGGCGTATTCTTTGAAATCTATCCTGGCCAGGTTTTCCTCCCGATACAATCTTTCGTGTACCAGGGCCATGGCCCGAATACGATTCTGACATTGTTTTAGAGCCTCAGCGGCTTCAAGATTTTTTAATCTGTTAGCCTGAAGGTGCAGCAGGGATGAAATAATCTGCATATTATTCTTAACCCGATGATGAATTTCTTTAAGCAGTATCTCTTTTTCTTTAAGAGAGGCTACCAGTTTATCCTGAGCTTTTTTCTGTTCAGTGATGTCCCTTACATACTCAATAACTCCTTTTAGCTCTCCTGTCCTGTGTTCAATCAGCGGAAAAGCAAAAAGGTCCAGCCAGCCAACAACCTTTCCTCCTGGTCCGGTCTTGGGCACGATTTCACTTGCCGGCTGGCCCGTTTTTAAGGTGCGGAGGCTGGGGCACGGATGACAGGCCTCCTGACGTCCATGGTAAGCCTGATAGCATTTTTTTCCGATAAGAGGCAGGGCATGGCAGTACCATTTTTCCATTGTCGGGTTGACTTTTATAATGTTCAGGTTTGTGTCCAGCAGGCTTATTCCATCCTGGATGGAAGCGAAGGTGTCAATCATCAGGTTTTCTACCTCTCGTCTGGCTTCTTCGGCCAGGTTTTTCTTTATAACCAGAGCAGCGTGGTTGGCTACGAAGGAAAGAATGTTTAGATGTTCCTGGCTGTAACGCAAGCCTTCAGTGTAACTTTGCACGGCCATAACCCCAAAAACTTCTTCTCCATATTTAAGTGGCACACCAAGCCAGTCAATGGACGGAGCACCTACAGACTCTACCCTGCCCTGCATTTCCAGTTCTTGAAAAAGTTCAGGAGTAATCAGATACGGTTGGCCAGTTTTTAAAACCAGCTCTGTTAACCCGCGGCCCGGAGCGTAGGGAGCAGGTGGAGCATCGTATTGATCAATAAAATAAGGGAAGGAAATGAGCCTGTTCTTTTTATCATAGAGAGCTACATAAAAATTTTCTGCCGGCATCAGGCTCTTTATTATTTTGTGAAGATGTCTGAGGAGTTCGCGCAGGTTTTCTGTCTCCACACTTAACTGCGCCACTTCATAGAGAGCTTGCTGAATTTTCTCTGAAGAAAGAGACTTATCTTTCAAGAGCAGGCATCCAAACAATAGCTTGCCCTTGGCTGATTTGCCTGGCACAAGCTGCAGCTGGTCTGATACTTCAAGATATTCATCTGCTCTGGTTTTAATCCGGTAAGTCAAAGTGGCTGTATGCGAATCTCGCTCCAGTAACATATTAACGGCTGAAAGAAATCGGCTTTGGTCTTCGGGGTGAAGAAAGTTTAACCATTGATTAAGGTCTAACCAGCCCTTTTTCTCCAGACCAACTCTTTGGCCAAGCTTTCCTTCAACCCAGATTTTCCCAGAAGTATTAATCAGGTAGTGGAAAATATGCACCTATTTTTCTCCATCCAAGCGCAACTCTTAGCCAGATTATATAGAATGTGGAAA